>DDER01000010.1:0-29914 GCA_002336735.1 Candidatus Saccharibacteria bacterium UBA1949
AAGCGCCAGTGGCGCTTCGCAAGGCAATCTCACAAATAAACTATGTTTATTTGACTGAGTTGCGGGGCCGCGCTAGCGTGGCCGACTCCAGAGTCGAACCCAATACGCTATAATGATAAACACGCGGGTGTCGTATAACGGCCATTATGTGACCTTCCCAAGGCCAGGGACGGGGGTGAGAAGCGCCAGTGGCGCTTCGCAAGGCAATCTCACAAATAAACTATGTTTATTTGACTGAGTTGCGGGGCCGCGCTAGCGTGGCCGACTCCAGAGTCGAACCCAATACGCTATAATGATAAACACGCGGGTGTCGTATAACGGCCATTATGTGACCTTCCCAAGGTCGAGACGGGGGTTCGACTCCCCCCACCCGCACCAAAAATATTTCTCTAAGACTTCGAAGCCTAGTGACACGCTGTGTGAAATTACTTACTGCGAGATATTTTGGTCTCGGCTGTTATAGCAGGATGGCAAATCATTAGACTTCAAACCACAATCGTTTTATACTGAGTAGTATGAACTATCTAAACAAAACAGCGCTTGTGACAGGCGGCTCAAGTGGTATTGGGCTGGCAATAGCCAAAGAGTTAGCCCGGCGCGGTAGCCAGGTGATTATCGTCGGGCGTGACACGTCAAATACTGAAGACGCAATTGCCGAGCTTGCTGTTATTTCTCGCACATCTGTCAGAGGTATCACGGTCGATCTTTCGCAGGCAGGGGCTATTCAGCGTATTCAGCAACAGATCGAGGGTCAACCGATCGATATATTGGTAAACTGTGCCGGTTTTGGCACCGCTGGTGAATTTTATATGCAGGACGCCGCAAAAGAACGCGATGAGATAGCGGTCAATGTAGTGGCGCTGACAGATCTGATCCATGTCTTTTTGCCGGCTATGATCGAACGTCGATCGGGTGTCGTGCTCAATATTGCGTCGACGGCGGCATTTCAACCTCTTGCTCGTGCTGCGGTCTATGCTGCTACGAAGTCCTACGTGCTCTCACTGTCAATTGCGCTTCATCAAGAATGCAAATCATACGGCGTACAAGTAGCAGCCCTCTGTCCAGGTATGACGCGCACGAAATTTTTTGATAAAGCTAATTGGCATACTACGCGCGATACAGAGAGGACGTTTCGCACTGTTGAGCAAGTTGCGAATACAGCCATGCAGTTGATTGAGAGCGCTCGACCATACCGTATTGATGGTCTACGCAATACTATACTTGCGCATTTTGCTCGGCTGATCGGCCCCTCGCTTAGTGCTCGCTTGTCTGATTCGTTCATGCGATCAAACCACAACTAGCATGTCGTAGCTCTTGTGAAATACGCTTTACTCTAGTAAAATACCACTAGTGTGGCTCTTTAGCTTCAGCTGCGTCGCAGCGGCAGAGAACTATCGTAGAGCAGAGGCTCAGGCCTCCCTATCGACCACAAATCGATACCGCACACACCACCATACCCACGTGTGGCTCTTTAGCTCAGTTGGTANNTCAAGTCTGGGAGGAGCCACCAAAGAAACTATCCCACCTATATGGTGGGATTATTTCTTTCTGTATGCATAGCATACAAGGAGCCGTTTGGTGACGGTGCGCGACTCTGTCACTATCGCCTAGCAAGCACAGCTTGCAAGAGTGGGCTCTCTTGCGAACAATCTCAAAAAGTTTATCTTATGTGAGAGTTTTTCCAGCTACAGCATTGCGTTATAGTGTTCTGTGATACGAGCTGCGCCGAGTGTGTAGTTGTATACGGCGACTTTTGCGACGCTGCCTTTGAAGTACGAATTTTTGTCAGTAGTACCGATACGAAAGGGCGCGATGGTATCGCTAGGACGAATATAATATGGGCTGCCCAGCGTATCTGAGTCATGCAAGATGCCATTGATAAAAAGCCGCACGATACCATAGCCATCACCGCCTGCACGATTGCGCCAGCTATCACTATCATCAACTGTCATAACGATATGCCGCCAGTCACCAACTCCATAATTAACCGATGCTCCGTTGTAGCCATACTGATAGAATGACCCCGCACCCAGCCCGGCTGTGCTATTGAAAACATAGGTTGACATTCGTCGCCAGCGAATAGCTGTAGAATTATCAGGTTGTGTTTTACCATAGGTGCGAAACTGATATTCAAATTGGGCACTCGTTGCACCGCTATCACCTGACCAGACACCTTTGCCGAGAAAGTGAACCATCGGACCATCACTGCTAGCATCAGTAGCTGGGTAGTCGTCTGCATCAGGACGCATCCAGCATTCGATCGTCAGTGCTCTAGTGGTCGAAATAGAAAAATCATTATGATCAGGTACTTGCAGGTAGTTATTGGCGAGTCCATTAAAAACGGGTGCCGTGTCGCCATTGGGAGTGGTATCACTTGTCACAATGCCAACTTTGGTCACGATATGTCGTCCTGTTGTGTCTGATATGCCATTGTCTGCCATAAAAAATACTGGCGTATCTGCCATCACGGCTGCGTCATATCCACTCATTGATCCGCCAGATCCAGATGACTTTACTCGCAGCAATCGTCTCGTTTGCATACCCATATCTAGTAGTATAGCAAGCAGGTTGGATTATCCATAAAAACATAAGTAATGTTATTGACTGCCTAATAACGCCAATGCTATAATCATTTCTATTGAGAATAAAAAAACAGCGCACAGCAACAATATATGTGATATGGAGGATGTAATGATCAAAAAACATAGCAGCTCTGGGATAGCCATAGCAATTCTACTAGCTCTCGTTGGGGTGCCTGTGGTGCACGCAGCAACAACTGCTACTTCTCAGCTCACGCAGACCATTAGTGCCGGAACTCTTAGTACGAGCATCAGAGATGGTAGTAATGTTGAGCTTTCAACCCCTGGATTTGGTATGTCAAGTGTCAATGTCAAAACTACCGCACAGCAGTCGACTGGGACATTTGGAACCTCTGACAAGAGGATCTATGTCGATAACCCAGGTGCTGTGACCGGAACGAACACGTGGACACTTTCGCTTAATGCGACCACTCCTGGTACTGGTACTTGGATGAAAGCAGGCGCTCCTGCAACTGCCGCCTATCTGTACAATGGCACTTCTACTACTGGTCTTTTAACAGTTAATGCCTCAGCTGGAACCTACACCCCTGTGTCCGGGACCTCTACTGGTATTACTGCTAGGTACTAACGCGTCATTCAACGGCTCTGCCCCTATCACCCTAGCTCAGGGCGGATCAACTGCTGATGATATCACCAATGGATATTTCACTGGATTTGGATTGGTACAAGACATACCAGCTAATACTGTTGCCGGTAGCTACTTCTTGGATATGACGCAAACTATCGCAACTCCATAAATGCATAGCTCTCTCATACGGTCTGACCCATATAGTACTCCTGACGACGGGAGTACTATTCGTAGGGCGTGCTTTGACTGAAGCTATCTATGATATAATTTTAATGACATATGCGATAAGGGGGAATATGAGTAGAATCCAAAAATGGTCAGTGGTTGCTCTGGGCCTGGTGCTATTAGTGACAATGAGCGGACTGCCTGTCAGCGCGCTATCCTATGGTGGACTGGGCGGTCGTCCGGCCAATCCAGACCCAGCAAACCCTAGAACGCAGTCGATATTTATATATACGCTTGACCATTTAGCAACAAAAAACGACGAGATACTTATGAGTAATAGTGCCGACGTTGACAAAAGCGTTGACCTATATACTGTCGATGGAATTGTGACTAATACGGGTGCTTTTACGTGTAAGCAGCGCTCAGAGGATCGAAAAGGTGCGGCGGGCTGGATCCAGCTTGCTTCCAGTACCGTGCGGCTCGCCCCTAATCAGAAGGAAAAAGTAGGATTCACGATCACGATACCGGCTGATGCTGATGTAGGTGAGCATAATGCATGTATTGTTTTTCAGCCGAGTGACGATAACGGTGAGGCGAGTGGCAACATCCGTCTTCGTACACGCCAGGCGCTGCGTGTTGCTATCACTATTCCTGGTGAGCTAAAACGAGATATATCAATCGCTTCTTTTGGTGTGACTGATGAGTCCAGTAAGCACATTGTATCACTTGGATTACACAACGATGGCAACGTCTCAGCAGATGTAAATGCTCAGGTAGTGATCGAATCGTTACTTGGTGCCGCGATGTATAAAAATGGTGGTGAATACCCAGTACTTGCTGGTCAAAAACTTGATCTAGCGTTTTCAAACGATAAGCGTCCCTTTTTTGGTGGGTGGTATCGTGCATATGCCACTATAGAATATGACAAAACTCCAGGAACATTTGGTATTAATGATAAAAACAATCTCATCACCAAGCGTACCGATACGTCGACTATATTTATTGCCCCCAGTGTCGGGGGTGGCATAGTTCTGATGCTTGGAGGAGCAGCCATAGTAGCAATAATTGGGTGGTTACTGTACGGGTATAAACGTCGCCAAAGAGAGCGTCAAACATGGCATCTAGTAACAATTAAGCGTGATATGCAAATAGACGAGCTTGCCGCTGAGTATCGCACGAACTGGAAGGACATCAGGCGAGTGAATCATCTCAAGCCGCCATACTCTATCCGCAAAGGCGATAAAATCCGCTTGCCAAAAGTCTAATGCGATAAGACTGGCTCTTAGTGCAGTGAGTGATTATGCAAAAGTTTTTTCAAACATACCGGGGGGTAATGCAGTGAAATATTGTTATGTTTTGGCTACCATATTGGCTGTTGTTGGTGCACCGCCAAGCGTGCTGGCCACTACCGAGCTACGTCAAGAAATAACACTGATTGATTGCACGAGAACCGATGTTGTGAATGGTTCTGGTACAGCGAGTTCCGTTCAGTGCGAAGGTGCGGTCGCACCGACAGTTAACGCAGTTGTCGCGTATGCAGATGAGCTAGTGATATCGGGCACGTACGATGCGAATAGAGCAAGCGTATTACGCGTACAGTTGCTTGGTGCATGGTATCGACTTGGACAGCATGCGCAATTGACGGCAGTTGATAATCATTGGCATCTTGATCTATCAGCAGTACTGACTAGCCTCTCGCCAGGTGTTTACCCTGTTGTTGTCGAGGTTGAAACGGCCGACAGTCTACTCTTGCGAGATGCCACTCACGATGAGATCGTCATACTGGCGCGTGCGGATGCTGCTCGCAACAATATAGTCATATCACAGATAGCTAGTAGCGCTCATTGGCCCTATAATTATCGCAACTACACACGCTATGCGTTGAATGCGATGAACGCCGATAGTATGATACTTAGCATGCCAACACTGCCAACGCTGCCTATTCAGCCCTTGTCGCCACCCGTCATGACCGACGAGGCCATTCATCCAGTGGCGGGGTATAGTGGCGTGTTTGTCTTGTTGCTCACAGCGACAATATTCTATACCTTCAGGCTAAAAAGATCGAGACAATAAAGTCGTTGTCTGAACAGCCCGCTTGGCGCAGTGGTTCTGCCATCTTCCTAGTTGCTGCCACTGCTAAGAATTATTCAGTAGATGCACTGTTGCATCACCGGTGGTGATTGCTTGCTTGCTGTGGTAGAGCTCTTGCTGACGCCCCGTATGCCCATTAAGGGGAGTCATGCACTAGCTATTCTTTGCCTCATTAATACCTCGCTGTTCATAATCAGACGTTGGAGAAGGCTGAGAACCTACACTCAACTGTATACTGTCTGTTGAAATGCGAGGAGAACTATGAGCTTGGAGTGGCTCAAAAGATGCTCTTGGGCCCTGGTAGCTTTCCTGCACTACCTCATAAGAAGCCGCTGGCTCGATAATCTCATCGGGCATTGCCATTGGCTCATTCGTGCTAGGCATACAGCTGAATTCCCTTTAAAATAGCAGTTATGAGTATTGCTATCACTAGCATACTAGCCGCAGCGAGCTGCTGGTAATACTTCTTCGAATAGACCTTGTTGAACTCCTTATTGGCAAGACTATAGCAATCAACGAGCCACTTAGCGAATATTTCTCTTCGCATCTTCCCCTTATTCATCTGTAGGATCATATCGTCAATATTGAGCGGACTCGCGGAGTTACTGGCTATCATTGATGTGATCGACAAGGCAATACTTGCAATCGCTAAGACCATAGCAGAGATACTAGCAAAGACTGCCAATGAATCCGTAAACTTCGGCAAGGTACTGATGACCTGCAAGATAATAACAGCTGCAGCTATGAGGAAGCCTGCTTTCGTATGAAGGTATGATATATCCGATGACCTCTTGAGGACCTTGGCCTGTACATGTTCGGCAAGAGTAAGCCAGTTATCGGTATGCGTCTCGTTAATATCGAACGAAATAGCTGCGTTGTCTATTGGCTTGTCAGCTGTCTTGCTGTTGGTGGCCATTAAATCCCTTCCTCTAACTTCCACTATATTCACCTGTCATTATAGCATGTCGCAAACCTCCTGCGATCGAACCGGCCAGCTCCGATGGTAGGGCTGAACATAGGAACCAGGGTCGGACCCTAAACAGATACAAAAAGTCTTAATTTGCATATAATGACTGTATGCCCTCAAAAATTTCACAAACAAAAAAAACGGACGCTTTGCGCCCGGATTTGCAGATTTGTCCAAATTTGGTGCGGGTTAGGAGACTCTAACTCCTGGCCTCGTCCTTGGCAAGGACGNNCTCTAACAACTGAGCTAAACCCGCATGCTATGTTGAAAATGTACTTGATGCCACGTCATCTCAGTGTATCGTAGCGTCCTTTGTCTAGCAAGAACGGTCACGTGTCGCGACTTCGCAACTTGGTCTCGTGAAATAATTCACGGGCGAGATTGCCTTGCGAACTTCCGCTGGAAGTCCTCAGTCTCACGCTCGAGCCAATCCTGAATAGAGTATTGCATGAAAAATTATAACTGATAAGCAGGGAAAACTCAAGGTATTTCGACGACAAAAATGTGATCGGCCCGCCGCACGAAGTAGTGTGCGACGGGCCGAAGCGTCAGGGCAGAACCACAACCTTGTCTCCGACTCGGAGGAAATCGTAAACAGTGTTGGCATCGTCCCAGCTGCGTAGATTGACGCACCCGTGGCTGCCAATTCGGCGGTCGCCCTCTCGAACGTAGTCGTGCGAGTAGTGAAACGCCTTGCCCTGGTGGAAGTAGACGGACCGTGGCATGGGAGCATCATATTGTTCGCTGTATCCGTTGTATTCTTTTCTGAATACCGGCCATGTACCACTGGGTGTTTCAAATCCTGGCCGGCCTGTCACGCTGCTGATGCGACGGTAGTACGGCTTGCCATCGAGAAACAGTTGTGTCCAGCGGCCCGAACGCGACACGCACGCTACTCGACCGGCCATAAGACAGCGCTTGTCGTACTTAGTCGCGGTCTTAGGCTTGGCAAAAATTGATAGCCACTCCCGTGAGCCGACCACTACGCGGCCATCTTGTGGGTAGCCGTATTTCCCCTCCCAAATGTTTAGCGTGCGCTTGGTAGCTGGACCAAACTTACCATCTGCGGTCGTACCGAGAGCCAACTGGAGCTGACCGACCAGGCGGCCGGACGAACCTTGTTGGAGTACTGCCGGAGTCGCCGCAGTTGATACGGCCGGCGTGACCGGCACGAAACAGAGTGCCAGGGCGGCAGAGACTGCCATCTGACGCGAAAAGAGCTTCATGTGACCGTCTTTCTGTGACGATAGGTGGTCGTTGACGGATAAATTATATCATGAGATGCATAAATATGCAACAAAATGAGCAAAAATGATTATGCTATAATGACGATACATGATAACTAAATTCCTCCTCGCACTGCTCGCCGGTGGCTGGCTGGTCGCCACCATCGGCGCCGTGCTCAAAGTCGGCCAGAAGATGCGCAAATAAGCTTACGTTGTGTTTTGCCGGTATTGTCGATACAATAAAACAAATATGCTTAAAGACTATATTCAAAAACGGCTCGAATCATATGTCAGGAAATATTTTGCGGCCCATCCTGAAATTAAGCTCATCGTTGTGACGGGTAGCGTTGGCAAAACTAGCACCAAGTATGCTATCGGCACCATCTTGTCTCAACGGTATCGTGTCCGTATGCATAGCGGCAACCACAATACATTGCTGTCGGCGCCACTTGCGATTTTGGGTATCAATTACCCCAGAAGACTCAAAAGTATTATTGCATGGTTACAAATATTTCGAGCCGCCAAGCGGCGCATCAAGCAGCCGGCTGACGTCGATGTGATTGTCCAGGAGCTTGGCACTGATCATCCGGGTGAAATTGCTCAATTTGCCCGTTTTTTAGCGCCGGATATCGCACTGATTACAGCGGTAACACCTGAGCATATGGAGTTTTTTGGCACCATCGATGCCGTAGCGCAGGAAGAGTTGTCGGCAGGTAGTTTTGCTAAACACGTACTGATCAATCGTGATGATATAGATGACCAATATGCCAAGTATCTGACGAATAGCAATCTCAACACGTATGGCTCGACGGGTTTGGCAGAATATCGTTTTGAGATACGGGATTTTACGCCGACCGAAGGCTATGATGGTGCGATCATAGCTCCAGAATTAATTGAACAAAAATTGCCTGCAAAGATTCGAGTATTTGGCGAACATAGTCTCCGTCCTGTTATGGGCGGTGTCGCTGTGGCGTTTAAAATGGGGCTGATTGGACCCGAAATTAGCGCAGGTCTTGCTGAGATTCGACCAGTGCCAGGTCGTATGAATGTTCTGCGCGGCATCGACAACACTACTATTATCGACGATACTTATAACTCTAGCCCGGCTGCAGCTGAAGCAGCAGTACAGGTGCTTTATACGTTAGTGCCAGACGCGCCGCAGCGGATTGCTATACTGGGGAGTATGAATGAGCTTGGTGCCGTGTCGCAGATCGAGCATGAAAGGCTTGGCGCTATGTGTGATCCAGGACTGCTCGCATGGGTGATAACGATTGGCGAAGATGCCGAGAAATATCTCGCACCAGCTGCCCGTGCGCGCGGCTGCCAAGTGAAATCATTTGGCAACGCGATCGAAGCCGGGCAGTTTGCTCGATCAGTCACCGAGGAGGGTGCCGTCATATTAGTCAAAGGATCCCAGGGAGCGGTCTATGCCGAAGAAGCAACCAAAATATTGTGCAATATGACCGAAGACATCAAGCTCGTGCGTCAAAGTGAGCGATGGATGAATATTAAAAATGATTTTTTCTCAAAATTTAAATAGGAGTATGATGATATGAATGCAGCAGCTGACACCAACGATACCATGCAGAGTACCGATGCCTTGCTAGGTGAGCCGGCAACCCTGGCGTCTAAGCAGGATGAAAAAGTATCGCTCGTCACTCGCGGCAAGACACTGACGCCACTGAGTGAGCAGGGGGTGCCGACTGAAGAGTCGTCTCGTAATGCATCTGTGGCCGACCCCACCTCTACAGCGGTCGAAATATCAGAGGAGGCTGAAGTGAACTCTGTTGATGATGAAAAAGCACGTCTCTATGAGATCGAAAAAGAACCTGTTTCGCGACCCGGCAAAGCTATTGCGACCGACGCAACAGCCCCAAGCGTGGGTTTACATGCTCCACCTCGTCGGCACACTGCTGCGATCGTAGCAACTATATTTATTGTTTTGGCTATAGGCATAGGGATTGGTCTAGTTGTGTGGTCTAGCGCCGTAGTGGGTGTATAGGCCTTATCGACAGGGGTGGTTTGTGATATACTGAGAGCGATGAAGCCCTACAGACCGACTGACATTGAGCCGAAATGGCAACAGCTTTGGGATGAGCAACGTATCTACGAGGCTGATCTTGATTCTGATAAGCAAAAATACATTGCGATGAGCATGTTTAACTACCCGAGCGGCGCGGGGATCCACATTGGCCACGCCATGAACTATACGATCAGCGATGTCATGGCCCGCTACAAGCGCCAACAGGGCTACGAGAGTTATCACCCGGTAGGTTGGGACGCGTTCGGGCTGCCGGCCGAAAACTACGCGATCAAAGCAGGAGTTTCACCGCAAGATAGCATGGCAAACATTATCCCCAGCTACCATACGCAGTACAAAGCGATGGGGTGGAGCAATGACTGGTCCAAAGAAATCAGCACGCACCTCCCCGTATATTACAAATGGACGCAGTGGATATTTGCCGAGATGTTCCGTGCCGGGCTGGTGTACCAAGAACCTCGCATGCAGTGGTGGTGCACCAAATGCCAGACCGTGCTCGCCAACGAGCAGGTAATCGATGGCAAATGTTGGCGGCATGACGCGGCCGATGACCCCGAGGTCGCCAAAAAAGAAGTCAAACAGTGGTTCTTTAAGGTCACCGAATACGCCGATGAAATGCTGGAGGCGACGGACGATCTAGACTGGAGCGAGGTGGTTAAGGCGGCTCAGAAAAACTGGATCGGCAAGAGCATGGGGGCAGAGATTGAGTTTGCGGTGGCAGGCTCGGAGGCAAGAGGCAAGAGGCAAGAGGCAAGTGATTCGCTAAAATTCACTCCTCAGTTGACAAAGATTATTATAGATGGCAAAAAAACATCAACAATTCGGCTGGAGCCAAAAAACCTTCAAATTGGTGATATTGCTGAGTTTATGACACGTGATGGTGACAGAGTATCGCCATTCGGATATGCAAAAATTACTAATGTTCGCACGATGAAATTGGCAGATATTCCCACTAACCTCGAAGGGCATGAGCAATACGCCTCGCACGATGAGAAACTTCGAGATTACCAGAAATATTATGGCGAATCAGTTCATAGCGACACTCATTTTACGATTTATGATTTTGAATTTGATCTTGCCTCCTGCCTCATACCTCCTGCCTCTGGTAGCACGATCTCTGTCTTTACGACTCGGCCTGATACGATCTTTGGCGCGACATTCCTCGTACTCGCGCCTGAGCATGAGTTAGTCGAGCAACTTGTAAATGATGACACACGCGGGGCGGTCGAGGCATACGTGGAGGCCTCGCTCAAAAAATCCGAACTCGAACGCCAAGAAACGAAGGAGAAAACCGGCGTATTCACTGGTAGTTACGCCACCAACCCTGCCACAGGCGAACGCATCCCCATCTGGGTGGCTGACTACGTGCTGGGCGGTTATGGCACTGGTGCAATCATGGCCGTGCCGGCGCATGATGAGCGGGACTATGAGTTTGCTGAGAAGTATAACTTGCCAATTGTTCAAGTAGTGGCTGAGACGCTGCTTGATCAAGACAATCCTCCCAAAAAAGACAAGCAAGATACCGAGCGCAACGTAGCGATGTGCGTCATCGAGCATCCAGCTGACGGTACATTTCTCACATTGAAGTGGCATAGGCATGACTGGCATAATTTTGTGATGGGAGGGATTGAAACGGGCGAAACTGTTGAGCAGGCTGCTCGTCGCGAGGTGACTGAAGAAACTGGTTTTGTGAATATGACTGTCCGCGATGTAATGCCTGCCAAGCTTCATAGCAAGTTCTACGCAGCTCACAAAGACGTCAATCGAAGTATTATCACAAATGTTGTTTATATCAAACTACATAACCTCGAGACTGCCGATCTCCAGCGGGAGGCGCACGAAGATTTTGATATTCACTGGGTGAAAAAAGCAGAGCTTGTAAACTTGAGGCCGATATCAGAGCTCTCGCACATTATACGCTGGCTGGACGGAGAAAAGAACTTGTTTTGTAGCGAAGGCATTTTGGTTAATTCTGGTGCTTTCGACGGGATGTCCAGTAGTGAGGCTCGCGAGCAAATAGTAGCATGGCTCGAACAGCAAGGTGTTGGCCGCAGCAAAGTCCAGTACAAAATTCGCGACTGGAGTGTGAGCCGCCAGCGCTACTGGGGCGCGCCGATCCCTGTCGTTCATTGCGAAAAAGATGGTATCGTATTGGTGCCAGATGATCAATTGCCGGTTGAACTACCAGAGCTCGAAGATTTCGCGCCGAGTGGTGATGGCCGCAGCGCTCTGGCCCGCGCAACTGACTGGATGAATACGACGTGCCCGACCTGTGGCGGCCCAGCGACGCGCGAGACCGACACACTCGATACGTACATTTGTAGCAGTTGGTATTTTCTGCGCTACTTTGACGGCGCAAACGAGCACGAGATTTTTGACCGCGACGTGGCCAACAAATGGATGCCGATTGATTTTTATAACGGCGGCGACCACGCGACGGCACATATGATCTACGCTCGGTTCATGACACGGTTTTTTTGGCACCGAGGCTTGCTCGACGACCCCGAACCGTTCAAAAAGTTCTTGTTCAACGGCAAAGTCACGGCCAGCGACGGCACAATGTTCTCCAAGAGCAAAGGTAACGGTGTCGATCCTCTCGAAATCATCGGGCAGGGCTATGGTGCCGATGCACTGCGCACCTACCTCATGTTCGCCGCGCCGCTCGACCTATGGATGCGCTGGGACCCACAGGGTGTGCCGGGCACGTATCGGTTCCTCAACCGCATCTGGAACTTGGTACAGGAATTTGTAGACTGCTCTGTGACAGAAGATTCTTTGGCTACCGATGGATTTGGCCTACTGCGGGTGATCCATCCTACTATTTTCAAGGTCACCCGAGATCTCCAAGACCAAAAATACAATACGGCTATCGCTGCCATGATGGAGGCCACCAATGCACTCTACGGCCTCAAAAAAGACGGATTTGCGGATAGAAGCGCCTGGCAATTTGCCCTCGACAGCCTCGTCGCACTCGTGGCACCGTTTGCACCGCACATGGCCGACGAACTATGGTACGACCTCGGCCACGACACAAGCGTGCAGCGAGACAGCTGGCCCAATTGGGACGATGCGTACCTCGTGAGCGACACCATGACCATCATCGTGCAGGTCAACGGTAAACTGCGTGCTAAACTCGGCGTCGCACGCGACGCGAGCGAGGACGAAATCAAAAAACTCGCCCTGGCGGACGAAAATGTGCAAAAGTTTGTATCAGGTGAACCCAAGAAGGTGATCTACGTCAAGAACAAACTTGTCAGTATCGTTGCATAGTCTCATCTAAAAAGGGAAACCCCCCGGCTAATGAGCCGCGGGGGTGTTCCTGTACTTCTGATCAAGTTTGGCGCACGCCACGTAGGTGGCTAAGCTCGCGACGCCCAGCACGAATGCTGCCACTGGCGCCCAGCCGGTCAGGCTGTTTGCCGAGTAGTACCCCACGAAGCCCATCATTGTGATGAGCCAGCCAACGCAAGCAGTGAGGCTACAGACTCCGATGACATCGAGCCGCTCTCGGCGGCTTGCGGCGTGAGCGGCGGCGAAGGTCAGGGCCACCTGGAAGACAACCGCACAGAAAAGAAAGTGTGACATTCGTGCTCCTTAGTGAGACGTACAGGATCTTGAGGCGAAGAGCCTCAGTTATTAGATTATAGCACAAAAATCATAAAAAGTCAATATTGCGCAATGTACTTGAGAGATTGTGAACTTTACGGTATAATGCTAAGCAAGTCTAATACCACCGAGAGAAGGAGAACATTTCATGGCACAGCCAAAGAAACAATCGAGCCCTCGCAAGACCGGTCTGCGTCGCAGCCACTTGGTCCTCAAGCTTGCTCGTCGTGTTAACGCAAAATCACCTATAAAAGTGCACACTACCAAAAATGAAACCGGCAAAAAGAAATAGCCGGATTTAATCTTCACGTACATTTAATAAATACCAAAGGATGAACCAAACCAATGGCCTCAAATCGACATCTCGGCCGTATCGTAGCCTTGCAAACTCTGTATGAATTTGAGTTTCGAACGCAGTCCGAAGATCTGACTACCGATGTCAAGCATATCATGACTCGTAACTTGAGTCGGTATGATACGGCAATCCAGGATACGTCATTTGTTAGTGAGCTGATCGCTGGCGTACTCGATAAGCAGTCTGAACTCGATGAGAAGCTCCAGCCCATGGCGCCTGAGTGGCCTCTGGCTCAAATTGCTCGGATTGATCGTACTGTATTGCGCATTGGCCTGTATGAGCTATTGTATCGGGCTGATACAGTGCCGCCAAAAGTAGCTATCAATGAGGCAGTTGAGCTCGCCAAAGCGTTTGGTTCCGATAACTCTAGCAAGTTTATCAATGGAGTTCTTGGGACTGCATTTAGGACGCTTGTCGAAGGGAGCCAACCACATGTCACCGGCACCAAAGCTTGATAAATTTAAAAAATATTTTCATAAAAAACAATCTATCCAAGAAATTGTTCGTGAACCTACTGCGGGCGGTATTGTATTTCGGCGTAATAAAACGGGTGACGTAGAGATTTTGTTGATCCAAGACGCCAAAGACCGTTGGACGATACCAAAAGGTCATATAGAAGAAGGCGAAGCTGCTGCGCAGACTGCACGTCGGGAGATCGGTGAAGAGGCGGGACTGACTGATGTTGATATGCTCGGTTGGCTCGGCAAAATACATTTTCGCTATCGTCGCCTCGATAAGCTAGTGCTCATGACGACTCAGATTTATCTTGTGCGAGCACGCGGTGATACTAACGCTATCCAAAAGGAAGAGTGGATGAATGGTATCAGATGGTTCCCATTTGCTGAAGCGCTTGATTTGATCGAATATGAAGATATTGGCAAGCTGATGCTTATTGCAATGAAGCGTATTCGTCAGGAGGGTCTATGAGCGGCATGCCAACAGCGCCCTATCAAGTGTTTGCTCGTGATAAGCTGGGATTTGAATATAAAAATCTTGATCTTTTGATCACGGCACTCACACATCGTAGCTATGTCAACGAGCACAAAAAGTCCGTGTCGGAGCATAACGAACGACTTGAATTTTTGGGTGATGCGGTGCTTGAACTTAGCGTTACGGATTATTTGTATAGGCATTTTCCCGATCCTGAGGGTGTTCTGACGAGCTGGAGGGCTGCTCTTGTGCGCACAGAGTCCATCTCTGATGCTGGGCATAAGCTAGGTTTTGAGCCGCTTATTCGGATGAGCCGTGGCGAAAAAAATGGCTCCTCTAGGGCTCGCCAGGCGATTTTGGCCAATGCATTTGAAGCGACAATCGGCTCGATTTACCTTGAACGCGGCTACGCCGATGCGGATGCTTTCATCCGAAAACACATTATCTCCAAACTCGATGCGATTTTGGAGGCAGGCAGTTGGCGTGATCCAAAATCGCATCTCCAAGAGGTTTCCCAGCGTATTGACGGCGCTACGCCGGTCTATAAAGTGCTCGATGAAAATGGTCCTGATCACGACAAAGTATTTACCCTGGGTGTCTTTGTCGACGGCAAGCTCAAAGGTAGCGGTAGCGGCCCCTCCAAGCAATTTGCTCAGCAACAAGCTGCCCGCGCCGCGCTTACAGACTATCAAAAAACTTCCAAAACAGATTGACTTATCTGATAAAACAGGGTAGAATCAATAAGAAGTTATACGAGAATCTCTAATATTTATAGTAAAGGAAATTTATAGTTTATGCTCGCAATTCGTTTGCAACGTGTCGGTCGCAAAGGTTACCCTGTCTATCGTCTTGCCGTTCAGGAGGCGCAGCGTCATCCTTCGAGTGGACGTGTCGTTGCCTATGTCGGTACCTACAATCCCCACACCAAAGACGTCAATGTTCAAATCGAATTAGTTCAGAAATATCTCGATACTGGCGCACAGCCAACTCCTCGTGTCGTCAAATTGCTCAGCCAATCAGAGGTCAAGCTGCCAAAATGGGTCAAGCAACCTACCGCCGACAAGCAAAAATCCGTCCGCCACGCTGAAAAACTTCGCCGCAACCAGCCTAAAGAGGCGGCGCCAGAAGTTTCGGCTGAAGAGTCAGCTGATCAGCCAGCGGCTGATACGATTGCTGAGTAGGCTCAAGTCTCGAAATAACATAAGACTCTTTCCCAAAACCGGCATATTATCGGGCGGTTTTGTCATGAACGGATAAGTTCATCATGATATAATAAAATCACGATAGAAATTTTGAGCGACAGAAAAGGAGACCTGTGGGCATGTCAACNNAATTTGTAGAATATATCGTAAAATCTCTGGTAGGGAATCCTGACGACGTCAGTGTCGAGCGAATCATTGACGAAAAAGGAGTGCTGCTGACGCTCACCGTCAATCCAGAAGATCTTGGCCGTGTTATTGGCCGCCGTGGTACCACTGCGCAGAGTCTGCGTACGCTACTGCGCGCGCTTGGCACTAAAAACAGTGCTCGTTACAACCTGAAGATTGTTAACAACGATACCTCAGAAGAGGCTGGCTCCTTTTCGTCTGATGATGCTGATGCTACGGTTAATCGCGAACCTGTGGATGAGTTGACAGATACGCCTGTGGACAACGAATCGGACTTTGCCAAAAAATCACGAAAAGAACTTGCAGAACTCGACGACCTCGATATATAATAAACATAAGTTCACTAACGAACTGCGAGAAGCGCTCTACGCGAGCAAACTGACAAGTTTGAGAGCCTTGTATGTCTAAACAACCGCCATCATGATGGTGGTTTTTTAGTGGTACAACCTGTTACACTAGTAGTATATGAAAAAATTCCAAGTCATTACTTTATTTCCTGACATGTTTACTGGTATTTTCGGTAATTCGATGATGTGGAAGGCACAAAATAGTGGCCTTGTGAAGCTGGCAACGATCGATCTGCGCCAATTTGGCCTCGGGCCACGCAAACAAGTTGACGATACTCCCTATGGCGGCGGTGATGGTATGTTGCTTATGGTAGAGCCTCTGTGGCGCGCTGTTGAATATGCCAAATCCAATGATCCTGATGCAAAAGTTTTGATTATGACTCCACGCGGAACCACGTGGCACCAAGCGCTCGCTCGAGAGTATGCCGATACCGAGCACGGGTATATTTTTGTCTGCGGTCGCTACGAGGGCTACGATGAGCGTATCATGAAGCTGGTAGATGGTGAGATCAGCGTGGGGAATTATGTGTTGACCGGAGGGGAATTGCCTGCTATGACAATTGTCGACAGTATCGTTCGGTTGATTCCAGGGGTGCTCGGCGGCGCTGAGAGTGCGGCTATAGAGAGTTTTGCCGATGGCGAGACGCTCGAATATCCGCAGTATACACGGCCAGAGGAATTTCAAGGCGAGTGTGTGCCGCCCGTACTTCTGAGTGGTCATCATGGTGATATTGCTCGCTGGCGTAGCGAGCACAGTCTCAAGAAAAGCTAGGCCTGGTCTCTTGCAAGGACGCTGTCTATACCCGCCCGAAGACAATACCTCGCACATGGCGAGGTATTGGATAAACGATGTTGTGGTGGATATCGTAGAGCGACGAAACAAGAATGTTTTGTGGTGTTTGTTTTTGTAACTTCGCTGTTGATATAGTACACGGCTCTGCCGCAAAACACAAGCATTTATGACAAAAATACAATACTTTTGTTTCTTGTCGTCATAACCGCTATACTAGTAGTATGAAAACAGTATCTCAAAAACTCTTCCCGCGCCAGTTGTTTACGCCAGCCCATCGGCTCCAGCTAGTACTGGCGGCTGTGTTGATAGTTATGCTTTTTATGCAGTTATTTACATTTGAGCGGTTTCCGACCGTACTGAAAGAGCTTGGTATTCCCGGAGGAGCTCGTAGTAGTGTTGTCGTAGCGATAGCGATGGTGATTGCAGAGCTGATGTCGCTGCCATGGTTGCTTGGTGTATCAATACGGCCATTGACGCAGCGCATATCGCGCTGGATGGTACTAGTGACGGCCTATAGTTGGCTGATACTCACAGCCTGGGGGATGGGCGGCGGCAATGATCATGCAAACTCAGGCCTACTCGGAGATACGATCTATTGGCCAGTTGGGTTCTTGGCCTTGACGTACGCTCTAGGTCTAGCACTCATAGCAACAGCAGTAGTGGCTGGTCGGTCATTCTTTGACACGATTAAGCAGCGATAACCGACAAAAGGCTAAACTATGAAGCGCCTTGCTGACTATTCACAATACTTTCTCAGGAGCCCACAGCTTGTTAAGGCGTTAATAGGACATACGAATATCAAAAAAACCGACATTGTCTATGACATCGGCGCAGGCAGCGGTGTGATAACAGCTATGCTCGCTCGGCGCTGCCGTCATGTCTACGCTGTGGAATACGAACCTCGGATGGCGGCTAAGCTGAGAGAGACGATGCGGACATATACGAATGTGACGGTCGTACAGGGCGACGCGCTGACGATACCGCTGCCGATTGAATCCTACAAGATAGTTGCTAATATTCCATTTCATCTCAGCTCGCCGATTGTGCGACGATTTACCGAGGCTGAGAATCCTCCCGAAGCGCTATATCTGGTGGTGCAAAAGCAATTTGCATACAAACTTCTCATTGATAGGGGGCAGTTTACAGGTATGCTTGGTGCGATGATAGCGCCTCGCTATACTGTACGAGTCAGGAAGCACTTAGAACGCACGGATTTCTGGCCGCACCCAGCAGTTGATACGGTGTTTGTGGAGCTTAGCAGACGAGAGACACCACTTGTGCCACATGAGCAGATGTCAAGCTACCGAGCGTGTGTCGAGCAGTGCTATGCGCGGCAAAAATTCTTCGAGAGTATCCCCCGCGCTAGCTTCGGGGTGCCGCCTAGCCTACGGCCATCGCAAATGACAGCCTCGCAATGGGTGACGTTGTTTCAGGGTATCCATGCCCGTCAACATAAAAAATAGTTCCCTGACATCGTGGCATCACTCTTTCTCCCCCGAAAGAGCCATATCGTTGTGAAATTCGCATACTATTCGACGCTTGTGCTAAAATATGGGCATGGATGAAGCCAAAGCTGAGTTTGACCCAAAAACTGGCTATACTGAGATAGAGATTTTTGGGAGCCCGTCAAATGAGAAATTCAAAGAGCTCGAACAACAAATTCTGGCTATCAATCACCAGCTCGTCGCAGACAAAAAACTCCGCCTCGGAATGATCGATTTATCAAAAGAAAATGTCTACGCGCCGAATTCTGTCAGTAGTGCATTTGAACTCATCAAATCTATTGAATACGACTATACGGCAATCTTTGGTGTTGAGGCGCTTCCGGCGGCAGTGCTGAGCGCTATTGTGCAGAGTACACGCAAGGCTAGGATTACGGGCGTATTTCGTAGTCGTACGCAAGCAGTCGAATGGATCGAATCACTCACACGGGATCATAAAAAATAAATAGTATTCAGGATAAGCGCACGACAAGGACGCACGGATGTTGCTACCGGTCAGCGCCAACAGCCAGCATGTGTCACGCCGACAGTCTGATTGACAATCGTAGCAATTGTTGCATCAAGTGCTGTAGCCATGCTATGGAGGGAACTATAGTTCACTGTTACGACGTAGCTGGCGTTGACATATGAGGGACTGTTGGTGCCAGAGCCTTTCGGATTGGTCTCAGTGCCGTTAGTATTGAGGCTAGTTGCAGCTGTCATCGCACTATGAGTCGAGTAGACGACTGGCGCTGAGCTGCCCACGGTGGTCGGGGGAAATATATAAGGATATGGCGGTGTCGTATTGGGAGCTGAGGCCCAGTGAAATGCATTGCCATTCATCATTAAGCCATAATCAGCTAAAAGCTGGTTGGTGCCACCAGACTGGATCTGTTGGTCATCAAGACTAAACTGAGCGTAAGCATCGGCTGGTGTGGCGGTCACAATGTTGTTGTAGATATCGATATGATGAATGACCCACGTCATATACGTCGTGTACATACTATGAGCGAGGGGGTAGCGACCATCGAGGCCATATGATGTATTAGTTGGACGACGGTTTTCTTGATAGATAGCAAGCGGCCGTCGATCACCGTGGTTGAGATTGGAAGTGTCTGGGGCGAGTCGTTGCAGCGCGTTACCGCAGCGCACGATCGTATTATTCCATAGCTTCATATTATCAGTGTTGTTGACCTTGATGGCCTCGGCCGGATTGTCGACGAATAGGTTGTTGGCACAAATACCAGTACCGCTGATTTCGAAAAAAACATCGGTGTCTTTGTTGCGTAAAAAATCATTGCTATAGACGTTCATGTCATATACTGACATATCAAACCAGACACCTTTGCATTTGTTATCCCGAAAGATGCTATGTGAAATTGTGACGTGCTGCGACTGTGTGATTTTGATGCCACCGCTATCAGGCGAAGAGTTGAACCCCTTGGTGTTGGTATTTTCGATCACGACTTTGTCAAATATCAAATTGTCAGAGCGATAGCCGCCAGTCGCTCGATAGCCAGCGCGCCGGATGGTGACATGACGAAATGTGTTACCGTGACATTGGTTAGACGTTGCTGCCAGAGTGGCAATGTCTTCTATCACGACGTTTTCGACGAGACAATTGGTAGTGTTATTGGTGCCATCAAATCGTAACACCGAATACTGCGGCAATGCGTTGCCATAACGTCGAATGCCAATTCCTCTGATAGTTAGGCCGGTGTATGAAGGGCTAAGATTCATGAGCAGATGTAAGTCGGTGACGTGGACTGTTTTGCCCGTAGGGTCAGTGCCAATATGTAACCTCGTGGGTGTAAATGTATAGTCAGACGCTGTTGTGCCCTCGACATAAAAATTACCGGCGGTACAAGCGGCTAGCGAAGCAACTTGTGTCAGGGCAACATCGTCGATAAAAACTTGCTCCGGAAACGCCGCACAGGGATAATTGGGGTTGATCCATTGCCATCCGGGTTCCGTGCCGTCGTCTACTCCGTGTGTGGCGGTGGGGCTGTGGTCAAATACTTTCGTCCATGGGATTGACCACGTGCTACCTGACAGTGTCCAGCCAGTATAAAGGCTTGAGCCGTCAAACCACACTGTCTCTCCAGGGTAATTTTGAATAGTCAGATTGTTTTTGGTGATCTGGATGCCAACTGCCGAAGCGGGGTTGTCGCCACCTTGGTGGTAAACGCCTGCTCGAAGCACGATTGTCGTGCCATTTGACGATGAGCCGAGAGCTTTGACAAATGTTCTATAGGGCGATCCTAGAGAGCCGTCACCTGTCGTGTCGTTACCGTTTGGTGCTGCAAAAATGATGCTGCCTGTGCTTGGAATAGTGTAGGCCGCCTGCCCGACAGCAAGAGAGCCAGCGTCGATGGTCGGGCTGATAAGCACAACACCAAGTGCTTGTCGACGTCGAATTTTGCGTGCAGCTATACCCATTGCATATGTATTATACCCATCTTTTGATCGCCATGATATAATGCACTTATGATAAAAAAGATTTCCTCACAAAGCTTACGATCGTTCAATCTTGTTATGGCGGGACTACATGCCTTGCAGGGGTTCATGGTACTTATTCTCAGCAAGAGTTTTGAGTTGCCCTTAGTGGCGAGCTTTTTGCAGTTTGATCAGGTATCGCGCAGCCTCCAGCCGGCAACCAAAGAGATCGGTAGTCTCTCGCTGCCGCTGCTTATCGCTGGCTTTTTGTTCTTGTCGGCACTGTTTCATTTGTTGATTGCGACCGTCTACAACAAACGCTATGACCAAGATCTAGCAAAGGGTATGAATAAACTGCGCTGGGTAGAGTATTCGCTGTCTGCTAGTACGATGATGGCGGCAATTGCGATGCTGGTAGGTATTTATGACGTGGCGAGCCTTGCGATGATATTTGTATTTGTTGCGGTCATGAATCTGCTGGGACTTGTTATGGAACTACACAATCAAACCACAAAAAAGACCAACTGGGCGAGCTATTGGGTGGGGTGTCTGGCAGGGATAATGCCGTGGTTAGCTATCGGGCTGTATTTTTGGTTCTCAGCCGACAGCGGCGCGCAGCCACCAGCGTTTGTGTACTGGATATATGTCTCGATATTTTTGTTCTTTAACTGTTTTGCGATCAACATGGTGTTGCAGTATAAAAAGATTGGGCCGTGGCGCGACTATATCTACGGCGAACGAGTATATATTATTCTTAGCCTCGTGGCGAAATCATTACTAGCATGGCAGGTATTTGCCGGAACGTTGAGGCCATAGGCTCATGGATATCGGACAATTTTTGCTGCGGCTTGTAGTCACCGGTGCTATTATGGGAGCATTTGACGCGTTTTGGCTGAGCGTGGTAGCCAATAAGTTTTACAAAAGCCAGATAGGTGGCCTGCTGATGGACAAGCCAAATATGACAGCTGCTGTGTTGTTTTATGTTATTTATGTTGTCGGGATAGTGATGTTCGTGGTGACGCCAGCGCTTGAAAAAGGTTCGTGGCAATATGCGACGTTGTACGGTGCATTGTTCGGTTTTGTGGCCTACGCAACTTATGATCTTACCAACCTGGCGACGCTAAAGAACTGGCCAGTCAAGCTCGTGGTGGTCGATCTAGCATGGGGGACTCTTTTAACAGCGGCGGTATCGCTACTGGCGTACCTAGCTATTAAAGCATGGATGTCATAGCAGCAGCTTTCGGAGGGCTGGTAGCTGTTGTACTATTCGCGACATTAGTTTTTGTTGTGGCGCAAATAACACATCGTCGGCATGATGTTATCGATGCTATGTGGGGTTTGTTTTTTATTGTCAACGTGCTGATTGTGGCTATGCAGGCGCCAAAAATGACGCCAGTGGCAGCGGTTGTGGTAGGTATGGTGGTCGTGTGGGGTCTACGGCTGTGGCTGCATATTTTTGGGCGCTGGAAGAGGGCAAGCGTTGAAGACCCGCGATATCAGCAACTACGCAAAAATTGGCCGCAGCGCTACATGCCTCTACAGGTATATACCAGAATATATTTGGTACAGGCGCTACTCGTAGCTATCATATCACTGCCAGTAACGCTACTAGTGCGGCAGTCGCCCGGGGCGAATGGTGTGGTGATAATTGGTATGGCGATATGGCTAGCCGGGTTTGTGGTAGAGGTAGTTGCTGATTGGCAGTTGCGACAATTCGCGGCAGACCCCGCACATAGAGGCATGACGATGCAGTCGGGGCTGTGGCGGTATTCGAGACATCCAAATTATTTTGGCGAAATAACCATGTGGTGGGGGTTGGCGATCGCTGCGCTGACCGTTCGGTGGGGCTGGATAGGGATATTGGGGGCAGCAACGATCAGTTACCTGATAGTATTTGTTTCGGGTATACCGCCCGCCGAGCGTGGTAGTCGTCGTAGAAAAGGCTGGGATGAGTATCGACAGCGAACAAGTGTTTTGATGCTATGGCCACCGAGAGCGCGACCTAGCTCGTAAACACTATCAAACGCGGGCGGATGAAAACTCTCAGATATCGAGGAGATGATCTTCAGCTCACGCGAGTGCAGTGCCAGCAGTTACCTTGTATTTCAAATTGGTGTACTGGTTCGCTAAAGTTGTTCTCTTTTGCAAGCTCGAAAATAAGACTCTCGAGCCTGTAGTCTTGACGCATAGCAACAACACGTCCACAACGCAGACAACTAATATGGTGATGGTGGTTCATAAAAATATCTGATAATTCAATCTTGTATTTCCAACCAATTCGTATTTTATGAACAATCCCTCGCTTTTCAAACAAACTGATAGCCCTATAGACACTCGACCTATCAACAACATGCTCAAGTCGTCGATACAGCTCATTCATACTTTGTGGATGTTTGCCGTATAGAGCCTCGAACACTTGCCTGCGTGCATAGGTAACATGATCAGAATTTTTGCGCAATATCTCTACAAATGTGCGGTTAGCATTTTTCATAATCGCAATATTGTATCACAAATTGCAACAGTTTTGCAATTTATAGCCATCTTCTTTATACTTTGCCAAATGAAGAAAGCCATAGTTGTGGTGACGGGCGTCAAGCTGTCACGACTAAAAAAAGAATTTACACACGGTCAACACGTTACCTACCTAAAATATAACGAACAAACGTACAAAATGAACGCCGCAGCGGGCGTGGTGCGACAGCTTGCGAATGATTACGAAATAATTGCTAGCGGGTATTCGACTGCCGACGCACCAATACTCGCATCAACATGCGGGCTGCCCACGAATCGTTTTCATGCCACTGACCTGCTTTATAAGGATGATGTTGAGGTATTTGCCGCTAATATTATGAAACTTAAAAATGAGCTAGATCTCCCCGTTCATCTTGTGCATTACGGAGGCGCTTCTGACACAAAAACTCCACTACCAAACGATAGCCTACTTGCCCACACATGGGATTTACGGGCAGAGGCACTACCTGATCTAGTGGCAAACAATTGCGTAACGCTTATCAACCTGCTTCAGGCCATGAAACGTCACGACATTTTTACTGGCCAGTCAGTCACTAAAGTAATTTTTGTTACCGCCGCTGCGGCTGTTCGCGCCAAACAAATGCTTGGCCTTGATGTTGCCCAAAAAAGTGCAGGCCATGGGCTGATTCGTACCGTAGCGCTTGACCTTACCCCTGAAAACATTTTTGTAACAGAGATCATGCCAGGTAGCACAGATACTGGTTTTTTTGACAATGACTACACACTTAAAACAGCAGTAGAAGTGACAAAAAATCTTGGCTACCACCCAACAGCCGAAACCTATCCTCTGTTCACTGCTGAACAGATCGGTGATGCTGCAAAATACGCCCTAAACGCAAACTGTAATGTACGTGAAGTTGTCCTATTGCCTTATGGCCAATTTCCGCACTTAGGAGCCTAGCTATGTCTCAAGAGAAATTTGAGGTTATATCAATACTCGGGCCGCTAGGATCGGGCAAAACCACCACACTGAACCACTTGATAGAACATGTACCGGCCAGCGATAGTTACGCCGTAGTGGTCAATGACGTTGGAGAAAATAATATTGATGCGCAGCGAATATGGGACCACCCGTCAAATCGCAGCGAAAGAATCATCCCGCTTACTGCTGGCTGCATAGGTTGTAGCGATGTTACCCAATTTCGTGAGGCGCTAGAAAAAGTGCACGATGCGGGGGTGAATATCTTATTTATTGAGCCAACAGGGATAGCTCCCGGCACCGAAATCGCCGAAGTTGTGCGCTCCAGCGGCTTCGACTTATCGGTATTGACACTTGCAAGCACCAAAACAATCGAACGTGACCTAAAGTGGCAAGTACTACCTAGCCAGATATCAGTTGCTGATATTATTGGCCTTACTCATATCCCCGAGGATCAAGACGAAGCTGAGGTGGTTCAGATCGCACTTGAGCAGCTGCCTCCGCTGCCAAAGGATATGTCCATAGAGCTTATCAAACCAGGTTCTACCGATTATTTTGGGGTGCTTGCTAAGCTCAGGGGAATGGAACGTCAGTTGCGTATTGGACGTAGTGTTTTACCCATGCTATGCGACTGGGCCGACCATGACCACACGTCAGGGTGCGACCATAGCCATGGCATTAGCGCAAAATCGTTTAGCATCAGGCCCAATGTGAGTATTGATGATATCGCAACTCTGCTATTGCCATACGTCCGTCATGAGAAAATGCCATTACTCCGTGCCAAAGGTACAATTGCTGGCATTCATTTTGACTTGGTTGGCAACGAATGGAATACCCAGCCTAACCAAGGTAGTCAAGATTCGTCTATGAATGTCATTTTTGGAGGTGCAATACCGTCTTGTTTTATGGAAGTAGTTGATAAGCTAGCTGAAGATACTAAACCACTAGCTCTTACCGCAGATAAAAAGTCAATCGTAAAATCCGTTAGCGAACTACCTGTCGCCGACCGTATTAATATTATCCTAGAGCGCATCCAGCAATACCCAGCGCCTATTAGTTCATTGCACGGCGAGTTGATTCCTGATTGCGAGGCCGATGAAGGCTACGAAATTGCTTTCTGGGGTAACCAAGATGACGTACCAGTACAAATCAAGCATCAAGCTATGGAAGCGTATATACAATTCCGACTATCTGGTCTGCATGAACTACTTGACCATCCAGATGCGATTACAAATATCGACGAAAAACGTTCATACTGGCTGCGTAGATACGGTGCGACGCTCGGCTACAACGGCTACTACCTTTCGCAGTTTATTGATACCGATGCTTTGCATAAAATACGCCAGCATAACCCCGCGCGCATCTTAATAAAAGGCTTGCTCCAAACTACGCACTTGGCCTTCGACGAAGGCCGTGCCGAAGAGAAACCAGAGTTTGTTGGCACCGTACTATCAGTAGGTATATCGACCAACGATATAGAGGCTGATGATATCTTGCGCCTAAAACAGCATATCTTGCGCCTCGCAAAAAGTAACAGCGACTTCTATGCCCGCTGGGAGCGTACGTTTGATCTACTCCTAGAAAATCAGTAGGTCTACAAGATATTTACTTGGCTCAATTTTACAACGAAACTAGAACCTATTTTCAGCACAAAGTGTGAACCAAGCGCCGCCGCCTAGCGCAGCAAAGCTGTCTTGCGTTCCGCCCAGAAAAAACCAGCGTTTGCATTTTTGGGATTTCCCCTGCCATGTTTCTTTTTAGTGGAAAAAGCTGCTTCTGTCGGTGCGCCTGCCAAAAACAGCAGAGGCGTCGAGGCTTCGCTCTGGCGGCAGAGCCGACAACTTTCGCTAGTCATGTCTCAAGATTTTCGTAAATTTCTTATTCGCCCATTATCCTATGTTTCCATCATGACCATTACGATCAGTGAAACTATGCTCTGACGGTTCATGAAAGACGTATTGACTCATCGTGAAAAAACCTCTTTCAGAACTTCATAACTATCCCTTGTCTCTGCCTTTATGTCATCAAAAAGTATCTTGTTATTAAAGTCTCTATCAATTTTCTTAAGTACCCATGCCTTCACTTCTTCGAGAGGTGTGTCATTGCCAGAAATCCATGTTGCATAGATATAAAAATCAGTTTTCAAATGTGCGAGCGCATCGGCCGTTGCTAGGATTTTCCCTTCAAGTGATCTGGGCACTTTACCGTCATGACAGCTGTGGAGCTTAATCGCATCATCAACAGCGACAGATACCTCACTTTTATTGAATCCGCATCGCTGCAACAGTTGGCGTGCTATATCCAAGCTCTCTGCTTCATGCTTCTCATTGAAACGACTCATAGTAGTGTCAGCAATGTCATGAAGCAGGGCCGCAGCTCTCGCAAGCTCCTGATTCGCCCCAAAACGCTCAGCAAGTTTAGTAGCATTGTCTGCAACAATAAACACGTGATGATCTATGAGCCAATCCACCCATTCTGCACGGTTCGCATTTTTTTGTGCGTAGAGTTCTCTGACTTCTATCTCTAACTTGCGGATTCTACTCACCGCAGTATCTCCTCAAGTAATTCTGGAAACTCATCCTTTCCTAGATCACTACCGCAAAAATGTCCATGATTATGAAATTCTTTATAATCAACCGAGGGAATAGCTTGTCGTATGCGTGCTACTGCGTTATGAATACTTTCGGTATCATTATCTGAATTGAATATTGTGATTGAATCAACTCTGTTAGCTAATTCGGTGTCAATCTCAAACTTGAAAAAGCCACCAATCGGTTCATCATCAGCTTCACTATTGCCTATTGGTCCAAGCCATGGCGCGACCAAAACTATTTTGCCAACTTTTACGTCTTTATGCTCGCTCAGCCACTGCACAATAAAACCAGCGCCACAACTATGCCCCACGAGAATTGTTTCTGGCGTGATCTCTTGACGTTTCAACTCATTTGACCAAATTTGGTAATCTGGCTGCCAGGCGTTGAACATTTCTGGTGCTTGAGTCGGGATGCCTTTTATCAGTAATTGTTTTTGCAGCCAAGGGAACCAATGAAAATTACTTGCAGATGGAAAGTTCGAGTCATAGTATTCATCTTTTCCTGGTTTGCCATGAATAAGAATTGCATTTTTCATAATCTATATTGTACCACGCTAACAGCGTAAAAACCGACCAGAAAACACCTCTTTAACTCCGAAAAAATAGGCGGGGGAATTGCAAAAAGAAATAATCAAAGGTTTTTCTGGTCGGGGCGCAAGATGACAAGGATGTACTTCCGCTACAGAATCGCATAGGGAGTTCTATACAGACTACCAGGAGAATAAAGATGATCAATCAGCAAAATAAATCACGAGCTTACAAACTAAATCACACAATACATCACCTTTGAAGATCCGTCCTTATATTGCCCTATATTGCAAATTGGTAAAAACTAACACTTCTTAGGGATGAACCTTATATCCTTATATCCCTGGATGAGGCATTTGATATTTATATAAAATACGTGTTACGCAAAGGCGCAAAGTTCGAACAAACACAGCTGGTTAGAAATATTAGTCAAAAGTTAGCGCTTCATGAGCGAAGAATAATTGTACTCTAGCTACTGTCTTCGAGAAGGTCGAGAGGATTCGACACGGTTAATGTGGTCGGCAATAAGGCTAACAAGCTTAGGGTTTTTATCGGCAAAAGAGAAAAGCGTTAGTTTTTCCTTGGCTCTTGTTATACCAACCAGGAACTCGCAAATTTTACCGTCTGTAAGCTCGTGGGTAACCCTATCGACATTTAATTTATCATCCACACCTATGTAATAGACGAAATCAGCAGAGAGGCCTTTCGAGCTCATTACGGTCGTCATCTCTACTTCTAGGCCGCCTTTTGTGTGAGATCCAAAACCATTAATCATTTTTGACAGCAAGTTCTTTACATTAAATATTTGGTTTACACGTAGAAGTTCCTCGTCAGTAAGTGTATCCTTGCCTTGTCTCACTTTTTTAAATAGTGCGATATCTGCTTCTATCAAGTCTTTTACGTCTCTAGGAAGACACAGCCATATCTTCTTACTTTCACTATCACATTTGCGGAGTAGTTCTTTCTGCATATCTTCATCCCCGTAAATATGTAGGACTTTACGTAGTGCCAGATTGTCTGTTTTTCGTACTTCCAGCGTCTTGAAGCTTTCGATCAGATACCTATGTTTGATGGTTCTATGTTTTTCGTCTCCAAATAGCTCAAACTCAACAACGTTTAGACCTCGGCTGATCAATCCGTCGTAGACTGTCTGTTTATAGAATGATGGGGCTAAAACTAAAATCCGCTTATTATGGTCTTCTCCTACATCACGTTTAATTCGTGCCGCCAATTGATATACTAACTGACTCCCAATCACTGCTGGCAAAAAATCTATCTGATTAAATTTCGCGCTAAGTTCATCCTTATCCTCACGTCCAGTAGGGTACATATACTCTTTCTCATCAACTCGTCCCGCCAATAAGCCGACGGTCTTAGCATTCGTGATTAAACTATTGACTGCATCTACAATAACTTGTGTAGACCTATAGCAATAGTCCAATGAAAAACTGTCGGTTACCTCATCACTAAACAAGCTTCTAATTAACTCTGGCTGTGCGCTTTTCCAGCTATAGAGCGATTGGTCATCGTCACCAACTACTACAACTTTACTTTTGAGGTTTAATGCTGAAATAAATTGCCATTCTAATTCATTGAAATCTTGAAACTCGTCCACAAGCACTAGATCATAAGAAGGTATTAGACCATTATCCGCCTGGAAGAGTTTATTCAATGCATAGATGACAGAGTTAAACGAGTGAAGTGCACTGCCATTCCCATAATAATCGGAGCGTGATTTATAAAATTCTTCCTCGGCTACAGATAGTAAATTGCCATAGTACTGATTACTGTAGTCAATCGAATTCTCAAGGAGGAAAGCATAGTCTTGAGTAATTATTTCGTCGAGCCCTTCATCTAACGATGCTTGGACTTCGGAATGCTTCATATATTCTTGCATTGCAAATGCATGAAGCGTTGATACCTCAACATTCCTAAAACCAGCAAAGTCATGTTTAAGGTCATCAACTAGTTTGTTAATAAATGATAAAACGAGAATTTTCTTACCGTTAAATTCACTAGATTTTATGATTGTCTTGAAGGTATGACTTTTACCGGTGCCTGGACCGGCAAGCCCTACGAATAATCTTTTCTCTGACGTTACTATAAGATTTAGTGCATCTGGCATTTTACTAATTTTCTCAAAAATTTTACAATTATCTTTTTCAGTATAGCAGGTATTTAAGGAGTTAGTCGGCTATAAGACGGCATACGCGATAGATAAATGACTAAATCAAAAGAAAACAAAAAGTGGCATCTCTGCCACTATTTAATCTACGGATTCTCACCAAAATTTACATGGATGTAGGTCGATTTAGTAGGAATCCGTGGCTGCAAATCCTGAACAAAGC
>DDER01000010.1:29954-34507 GCA_002336735.1 Candidatus Saccharibacteria bacterium UBA1949
CGAGTCGGGCGCTTGAGCGCCCGAAGTTTCTATTTCGTCAGTCTTAGTTCTTTCGGCAATAGACTGTCTATCTGCTTATCAGACCAGACGTTCTCATCGTCCTCAATGAGCTTTAGTCTCTTCATGGCATTTTTGTAGTCTTTAGCTGACGTTTGCAGCGAAAGGTCTGAGATCATCTGGTACTCGCGTAGCAATTCATCACGCTTACGCTCGATTTCGTCTTTGCCAATCATGCCTTTCATCAAATCCGCAATGAATGGCTTATATCTGTCACGCAGCGACATATATTTCAAAGCGGAGTTTTTGTGAGCGGTCGTGTCCGATTCGACACCAAACGTAAGATGGCTAATGAGTAACACAATCTCGGCCGCTGTCAGCCCAGCGCCGATGTAGCCTAGTATCGGGTTATTGACCCACATTGCCTGTACTACAAAAATAGTTAACACCAACGCAATCACAATAATGTTCAGGGTCTTGAAAATTGTAATTCGCCGCCCCTTACGCTCGACAGCCATTTCTTGGGTCTTGTGCGAGAGTACGGTATTTGCAAAATACTGGCGGACTATAGCAAGGTTTTCTCGGTCAACTTTAGCTTTCATTCTCTTCCTCGCTGATTGGGACGAACTGCATAGCTCGCGCTACGCAAACGCCGTTCAAAATAGCATAGCATTCGGCATAGTGCGTTCCGAGATATTTCGATGACTCGTTATGCGTCAGCCCACCCTCTGTGATTTTTCCACGCAAGTCATTTGCAGCGCGAGCAGCAGCACCGAAGTTTCTTATTTTCCATAGTATTTGACTGCCTTGTGGCGCGCCGTTCACCGTAAATGTAATACTAAGGTGTTTTGGTATCTTGAGATACCTATTCACAAACTCTTGTAGCGAGCGGGTAATGAACCCTTTGCCCGAAACAGTGGCTGAGACGCTGAGCTGATGGGCCGGGTCTATTCTGACGGGGTGCAGGTCTTCGATAAACTCCTCGTCCTCATGTGTGTCGATAGCCATAAGTTGTCGCACTTTCGCCAAGTTCTTGTCGTAAGCAGGAAATGTTTTGTTGCCAAATACTTTGCGCCACTCATTGCAAGCATCCGCAAACTTGTCATTTTCTTCATATTCAATCGCCTTTGCTGCCCTGCTTAATGCCGTCTGGATTTGCGAGGTGTCTTTGTCGGATGCGGTTACAAACCAGCTGAAGAACGCATGGACAATCGCCGCCCATGTCTTGTCTGAAGCATCATAGGTATCGAGAAAGCTAAGACAAGCCTGCTCGATTTCAAAGGATTTGATCGATAAGGAGAGCGTTCTTATGCGCCAGCGCTTAATAATCTTGATAAGTTTTCGAGCCTTGCCGCTGGTGCGAGCGTTTGCGTCGTTCATGGCATCAAGATCGGCACGTGCATCAAACGACTCCCAGTCTCCACCGTTTTCATTGTTGGGGATCATAAACACATCACCAACCTCAAATGCAGGTAAAAGCTCCACGTTGTGTTTGCCGTCGGAAAACTTTACCAAGACAACCTTGCCCCATGCGGAGATTTTTTCAGTTGTGGTGTATTTTTTACTAAGCTTCGTCCTGATGTCCTGAAGTAGTGCCGAAGGGCCATTGCCCGAGTGATTATAGTAGTGGTCGAATACTTCTGTCGGGATTTTGAATAGTAAATCGACATCTGTTGGTGGTCGGATATTCGTCTTCTTCCCATACGAGCCAATTAGCAACTTTGTGCTACCGCTATATTTCGTGTCATAAAACTGGCTGTGTAGGTATTCGGCTACCCCTATATACTTTGTCTTAGCGTCTTTTTTCTGACTCTTCGTTAGTTTGAGACGTCTCAGCATCTCCTCAAAATGCTCGTTCATTTTCTCCCTCACTTCGGCCAAATGGCTTATGAATATTTCTGTGGAAAACGTATTGTTTAGGTTTTCTTTAGGTATTATAATAAAAGCATGAAACAGTTGTCAACGAAGCCATCAAAGCGTCAGGCAGAAATACTTGACTTCATAGAGTTATTCCAAAAAACCAACAAATACTCCCCATCTCTCGCCGAAATAGCAGAGCACTTTAGTATCTCGATACCCACAGTGCATCAGCATATTTCATACCTCAAGGAAAAAGGCCTGCTCATAGGCAATAAGGGCGCTCGGCGAGCAATAGAGGCGACTCAACCACAATCCGATGACTTTGGGGTTATCAGCATTCCTCTCCTTGGCACAATCGCCGCCGGTGGGCCTATTGCGGCTATCCGCACAAATGAAAGTATTGACGTACCGTCAACGATGATTAAAAACAGTGCCGATTATTACGCTTTGAAAGTTAGTGGTACGAGCATGATCGAGGAAGGTATCTCTGATGGAGATGTTGTCGTCGTACGGGATCAGCCGACTGTTGAGGACGGCGAGAAAGCAGTCGCGTACTTACCGGAAAAAGACGCCGTAACGCTCAAGAAACTATACCGAGAAGATGGTAGAATAAAGCTAGTGCCTGCCAATAGTTTTATGAAGCCATTTTATGAAGACAATGTTGAAGTCCAAGGCAAGGTGGTAGGGGTTATAAGGAGTGAGATATGAGTGATTCGAGAACAGTTGCAGATTTTTTTGCCGGAATTGGACTTGTGTCACTTGGCTTAGAGCGTGCCGGTTGGAATACGGTCTACGCGCTCGATTATGACCAAGAAAAAGCCGACCAATATGCCGTAAACTTTGACGGTAGCCATTATGTTATGAAAGATATAGCGAAAGAAAAAGGTGCTAGCGTGCCTAACGTGCAGCTTGCACATGCGTCTTTTCCCTGTACCGACCTTTCCGTAGCTGGTGCACGTAAAGGCATCTACCAAGGAGAATCGTCTGCCTTTTGGCACTTCGTACGTATACTTTCAGAAATGAAAGAAAAATATGGAGATGAAAACCCTAGCTTTGTACTGCTTGAAAACGTAGAAGGTTTGCTGACATCTAACGGAGGTAAAGACCTGCGAGCGGTTATCGAATCGTTAAATGATCTTGGCTATCGTGCCGATTTGCTTCGCATTAACGCCTCGCACTTTGTACCGCAGAGTCGTGTTCGTATATTTATTATTGGTATTCATAAATCACTTGTTAAAGGTTATGATCAAAATGATCTTCGCCAAGAGTTTATTATGCGCAGCTCAAATACAAGACCTCAAAAGATAGTTGATTACATACATAAGAACAGTGATCTTGATTGGTACTTTCATGATTTGCCAAATTTACCGACAAGAATGACGACGCTTGGGGAGATAATTGATACTACCGAGGAATGGTGGCCAGAACAAAGAACAGCCCTAGCCTTGGGGCAACTACACTCTTATCATGAGGATTTACTTAAAGCCGCAAAAAATCGCGATGAGTATTCATACTATCCCGCATTTCGACGTATGCGAGTCCGAGATGGCAAAAAGCAGTCAACCGTTGAGCTAAGAACGGACGGTATAGCTGGCTGTTTGAGAACGCCAAAGGGCGGTAGCGCTCGACAAATACTCGTGAGAGCTGGTAAAGGTACAATTGACGCCCGCCTGATCAATGGTAAAGAGGCCGCTTTGCTCATGGGAGCAGACAATTACGATATACATCCAGATTTCTCGTTGAACCAGGCCCTATTTGGCTTCGGTGACGCAGTTTGCGTATCTGTCTTGCAATGGATTGGAGACAATTATTTCAATTCTGTCATTGCGATACCAGAAATCAAGAATGAATCAAACGAGTTGCCCATCCTCAGTCTTCAGAATCAGCTTGCCTGATTTTTCTACACGCCCGAAAGAAATACTCTTCCTGTAGCGTTGGCGTCTGTTTGGGCCTTCATAATTCTTAATCAAACCATCTTCCCAACTTTCAAATATGTCTCTCAGCTTTTCGCCTGGGACAAGTCGTACCTCAATATTTTTATAGTCCGGGCTGTATGATATGTAAATATGGTTTACTTTCATATCATCGGCAAGTTTAGTTCGGCCGCCTCGCAAGTGGTATTGATATTCAAAACTATTCTTGTTGACCGATGACTTTACTTCGTACTTATTCAAATCAGATCCGTACCCACCTTTGCCTTTATCGCCAGTTAGAACTGCGCTGAAAAGCTCCCAGTTTATCGGGTGAACACTTCCTGCAATGTGAAAATTATTCGTTGTGAGCAATGCTTGATGCTCTTCGTTATAAATAAACTTTCGATAGAAATCATAAGCCGCTTGAATATTATACTCTTGTGTAGCAATCATGAAACTAACTCTTCAATTTTTTGATTATATAATTTTGCGAGTGCTTTCACTTCAATAATGTCTACTCTGCGTTCGCCGGACTCAATCTTAGAAATATAAGACTGCGGTCTACCCAGCTTATCGGCTACCGTTTGTTGCGAAAGCCCAGCATCAAGTCGGGCTCTCTTGAGTCGCTCAACAACTAGTTTATAGTCATCTTTGTATACTGATTTATTCACTATTCCAATCATATATCCTAATATGGTATAATCCCAAAATAGGATATTTATGGAGGATAGTGTAAACAAGTGTCAGCAAGCCAAACCCTTTTTCAAATACAATTTTCTAAAA
>DDER01000038.1 GCA_002336735.1 Candidatus Saccharibacteria bacterium UBA1949
AAAACGCCGAGTTTTTTTGTGAGTCCGGATAAGCAGATTTGGCACGATTTTAGTTCCAACAAGGGCGGCGACGTTTTTAGTTTTGTGATGGAAGTTGAAGGCATGGATTTTCGAGCTAGCCTAGAACATTTGGCCCGAAAGGCGGGTGTTGACTTGTCACTCTATGATAGCAAAAGTAGTCAGCAACTGGCTGCCCGTAAGAAACGGCTTTATGAGGCTCATCGCTTGGCAGCGCGCTACTATCAGCGGAGTTTGCTCAGTAATCATCATGCCATGGAGTATGTGTTCGCCCGACGTGGTCTGAACAAAAAAGTTGTTCATGACTTTGCAATTGGCTATGCGCCAGATAGCGGTAACGCCCTGGTGGTATTTCTATTGAAAAAGAATTTTACCAAAAAGGAGCTCTCCGATGCTGGGCTTACCAATCGATATGGCGGTGATATGTTTCGTGGGCGTATGGTGCTGCCACTGATGGATACCGCTGGGCAGATCATAGGGTTCACTGCACGTATTATTGCAGATGTGCCAGATGCCCCAAAATACCTCAATACATCGCAAACACTTCTCTACGATAAGAGCCGTCATATTTTTGGACTATCTCAAGCTAAAGAATCAATTCGTAAGGCTGGTTATGTCGTTATTGTCGAGGGCAATATCGATGTTGTCAGTAGTCACCAGGTGGGGGTCTGCCAAGTAGTGGCCACAGCCGGAACGGCGATGACTGAACATCATATACGAGCATTGAAACGTTTGACTGATGATGTGCGACTAGCGTATGACGGTGATGTGGCTGGTGTGGCCGCTACCGAGCGGGCAATTGGTTTAGCTAGTAGCGTAGGAGTGAATCTAGCGATCGTTAGTTTGCCAGGCTCGTCTAAAGACCCTGATGAGTTGATTCGCCAAGACGCGACTGCATGGTCGCAAGCGATCGAACAGAAGCAGCCAGCAGTTGACTGGGTGTTGGCACAGTATTGTCAGCGCGAAGACCTGACGACAGCGGCTGGTAAGCGGGCGTTTACAACTGCTGCGCTGAATGTAGTTCGTCAGCTCGATGACCCGGTCGAAAAAGACCACTACGTGCAAAAAATTGCTGAGATGACTGGGTCGTCGTCGAGTGCAGTTGTAGAAAAACTTACTCAAGACGATACTAGTCGTCACTCCGTGACTCTAAAACCCATGCGCGGCGAATTAGTGCAGAGTAGTGCCAGCTCTGCTCTGCACCAAAGCGAAATATATCAGGATAACGCTTTAGCGATCGCATGTCTTGATCCGGCAAGCCAAGAGTTATTTGCGCATATTGATAGCGACTACATGACTGGCGAAGAGCGACAGGCTGTAGCGAGATATTTTGCGGCGCATCATGACAGTATCGTGACGGATACCCCTGATGAGTTGGCAGAATACGATACCTATGTTAAAATACTATTACTCAAGGCCGATGCTCGCTATGCCGGGTGGGACGATAAGGATCGATTCTATGAAACCGCGCGCTTGATCCGCTATATTGAAAATGAACACAAGAAACAAACGAGAGCACAATTGACCGTTCAGCTGCGTGAGGCAGAGCTGGCTGATGATGAACAGACAGCATTGCGATTGCGCGAAAAGCTCAACACACTAATAAAGGAGATAGCACGTGGTCAAAGATGATGATTTGATAATACCAGCAGACAATGTAGCGATACCACCAACTGATGACATAGTAGTTGATGACGAGCCAGGACTCGACGAACTCATCGACGAAGAGGACACAGCCGAGGACGTCCTCAATAGTAACCAGTATTTTGATGATATCTCAGACGACTCTGTGCGCTTGCATCTACGTGAGATTGGCAAAATTCCGCTACTCAGCGCCGATGAGGAGCTCGAACTTGCCCAGCGTGTGGTGGCTGGAGACAAAAAGGCCAAGGACAAAATGGCCGAGGCAAATATGCGCTTAGTTGTCTCGATTGCTAAGCGATATTCCGGCCGCGGGCTTGATTTTCTCGATCTTATCCAGGAGGGCCATACCGGCTTGTTGCGTGCTGTCGAAAAATTTGATCCAGACAAGGGATTTAAGTTTAGTACATATGCAACATGGTGGATCCGTCAGGCAATTACTCGTGCCATCGCTGACCAAGCGCGTACGATCCGCATCCCCGTGCACATGGTAGAAACCATCAACAAGTTGCTCAGGATGCAGCGCCGTATGACCCAGGAGCTCAATCGCGAACCGACGATCGAAGAATTGGCCCGCGAGCTCGAGATGGAACCCGAAAAAGTCGAATATGTCATCAAGATCAAGCAAGATATCTCGAGCCTCGATGCCGGCATCGGTCGTGATGGTGAAGAAGAAGACAGTGTGCTTGGGGATTTCATCGAAGATGAAGATACGGCGACGCCCGAGGAGTCAGCGGCTAGTCAGCTCCTCAAGGAACAAGTTCAGGCGATACTCTCGACTCTTTCTGAGCGCGAACAAAAAATCATCAAGATGCGATTTGGACTCGAAAATGGCAAAAGTCATACGCTCGAGGAAGTCGGACAAGAATTTGCCGTCACTCGCGAACGTATTCGGCAAATTGAGGCTAAAGCTCTCGCCAAGATTCGCAAACACAAAGATGCTCGAAAGCTGTATGAGTATATCCAATAACACTATCATTGGTATCGCTGGGACATTTGCCAGCGGCAAGGACACACTAGCAGGAATTTTGGTCGACCAATACGGCTATGCACACGCTCACACAAGCGATATGGTACGCGAAATAGCGCAGGCAAAGTATGGGTCGGTCGAGCGACCGGTATTACAGCGTACCGCGCAGGAATACCGCGAGCGCTATGGGGCGGGCTATTTTGTCGAACGCGGCCTCAAGCAATCATCGCGTCCTGTTGTCGTGACGGGCTTGCGATCGATCGGCGAAGCCAAAGCCATCATTGCAGCAGGTGGTCATCTCGTCTATGTCGACGCACCAGTTGAAGTGCGGTATGAGCGGATGAAATCACGCGCCCGCGACCAAGAGACCACAATTAGTCTTGATGAATTCTGGGCGCGGGAAGCCAAGGAGCTCTATGGCGGCCCCAAGGATAGCGACTTTAATATCGCAGGTATCCGAGAACTCAGTGAGACAGTATTAATTAATGAACACGACAAGCAAGCATTCCTCGCGGCAGCAGTACTGGCACTTGGGCTAGAACTGTAGTTCGGCTAATAAGGCATCTATTTTGGCGTAGAAGTCTTGCTCATTTTCTTTGTCGTTTTGGAGGTAATAGTCAGCGACGGCAATGATATTACTCTTAGTGCTTGTTTCGACGTACGTCGCATCTCGTGTGGTAGATTCTTCCTCATTGAGCGGCTGTTCGAGCCGTTCGGCTAGCCGTTTGTGGCGCAGGTGTGTCGGGGCGGTGACAGCAACAACTTTGACGCAGCCTGGAAACTCATGTTTGAGCAATTTGTAATCAGTCCATTCAGGGACGTCATCAATGATAATACGCCGCTGGCCTGCCTCGGCAAGATGGTTGACCTGGTCAACCGTTGCCTGAGCACTGGAGAAAATAACTTTTGGATAATTTTTTTGTGCGATATATCCTACCGCTTGTGTTTTGCCCGTACCTGGCATTCCGATGAACGCTAGAATTCGCAGATTGTCGTATTGTTTCATAGCTATAGTGTAACAGCTTATGTTTTGGGACACTAGCTACAATTGCTAATCTTCCTATTTATGTGGATATTGCGAGACTATTTGGTCTGATGGGGTAGAATAGATCTATGACAAAACGACTAGTGGTCATCGATGGAAAGTCTGTGTTTTATCGGGGGTATTATGCGATGCCTAATCTTTCATTGGGTGATGGCACACCGACGGGCGGAGTATATGGATTTGCATCGCTTGCTATTGAGATATATCGCAAACTTAAGCCCGATTATGTTGCGGTAGCTTGGGACAAGCGGGGTACTAATATACGTAAGCGCAAGCAATTATACCCAGATTATAAGGCTGGACGTAAGCCTGCACCAGATGATTTCTACACACAAATACCTATCCTCATGGAGTTGCTTGAGGCGTTTGGATGGCCGTTTTATGAGCTGGACGATTATGAAGCAGATGATATCATGGCCAGCCTGGCGCGTCAGGCTGCTAAGCAAGGGATCGAGACATGCCTTATTACGAGCGATCTTGATGCGCTACAGTCTGTCGGACCACTTACTCACGTCTATGCACTCAAAAAAGGTCTGTCGAACATCGAGCTATTCAAGCCCGATAGTTTTGAGACTAAATATGGTATACGGGTAGATCAATTTCTTGATCTTAAAAGCCTCAAAGGTGACGCAAGTGACAATATTCCGGGCGTGCCAGGGATTGGTGAAAAAACCGGGATTGGCTTATTGCAAGAGTTTGGAACGCTTGATAATATTTATGAAAACCTCTGGCAGGTCAAGGATAGTGTGCGTCGTAAGCTCGAAGCAGGCAAGGATTCGGCCTATCTTAGTAGGCAAATCGCCACCCTATGGGATGATGCGCCGATACCGCTGGATCTTGATACGACAGATGCGACTAAATTTGATCCAGTTGAGCTGAAGGATATGTTGACTAAACTCGAGTTTCGTTCATTACTGCGAAACCTGCCTGAGGCAATGCGCATCAATGGCGAGGAGACAGCGATGCAGACCTACACTCCTGCGGATGATATCTCGGGGTCTGCCGCTGAGATGACACTACGAGAGGCACGAGAGCTAGTCGTCTATCTCGATGGCAAAGACATTTGGCTGTCGCCCGATCGCGGCAAGGCAGCAAAACTACCACTGATCCGAGCAGCCGAAATCATGGCTGAGGTGCCTATCATTGGTCATGACACCAAGGTACTGCTCAAGCAACTACTGTCCATGGGAGTAACAACACTGCCAGAGGTGCGTCACGACACGGCACAGGTGTCATTCCTGCTCAACCCTCTGCGTAAATCACGCCAACTGTCTGATCTAGTGGGATTAGAGACTATTGATGACCCACGATTGGCAATAACTGCCCTATGGACTCTCAGTGGTGAGCAAGCTGTAGCTCTAGAGGCATCACCTGGTCTTGCTTCAGTGGCTCGGACGATTGATTTGCCGTTGATCAGCGTCCTGGCTCGCATGGAGCATAGGGGTATTAGGCTGGATCGTCAGGTGCTTGCCGTGATGAATGATACGCTGACGGAAGAAATCGCTAAGATTCAGCAGGCTATGTTTGCTATGACAGGGAGTGAGTTTAATATTGCTAGTCCAGCACAACTTGCGAGTGTGCTGTTTGACACACTTGGCCTATCGACCGCAGGTATCAAGCGTGGCAAAACAGGCTATAGTACTGGCCAGAAAGAACTTGACAAGCTACGTGGTCAGCATCCTATTATTGAAAGTATTGAGCGCTACCGTGAGTTGACGAAGCTGCAAAATACCTATACTGAAACCCTACCGCACATGGTTGGTGATGATGGTCGTATTCACACGACCTTCAACCAAGATGTGGCCGCGACGGGCAGGCTATCAAGTACTGATCCTAACCTCCAGAATATTCCGGTGCGTACTGACATGGGCCGCAAAATCCGCCAAGCCTTTGTGCCGGACGAAGGAAATGTGTTTGTCAGTGCTGATTATAGTCAGTTTGAACTGCGTTTAGCGGCAGTACTGGCCGGTGACCAGCAGATGATTGATGATTTTAACAGTGACATTGATATTCACACCAAGACAGCCGCAGATGTACTCGGTATATCACTCGATCAGGTAACCAAAGCACAACGGCGCGATGCCAAAGTTATTAACTTTGGGGTACTCTACGGCATGGGTCCGCACGCGCTCGCGGCACAGACTGGTATGAGTTTTGCGAAAGCTCAACAGTTCATCGCTGACTATTTCACGCTGCGCGCACCAATCAGACAATACATCGATGCCACACTTGAACAGGCCAAAGAACAGGGTTATGTCCAGACACTGTTTGGTCGCCGTCGACCAACACCTGATGTCACGTCGAGCAATTTTGTCGTCCGTGAAGCTGCCAAGCGCGCGGCCGCTAATATGCCAATTCAGGGAACTGAGGCAGATCTCATGAAGATGGCTATGCTACAGGTCGATAAAAAGCTTGGTGGTCTCGGCACGCAACTACTACAGATTCATGATTCGATTTTGGTGGAGTGCCCCCGCGATCATGCCGATGCAGTCGCTGAGTTGCTCAAGTCTGTCATGGAGCAGATTGACCCTACGCTCGGTATTAGGCTGCGAGTTGACGTGTCGATTGGTGATAATTGGGGTGAAGTGTAGCGCGGATGTTGGTATAATTATTCGAGTAATGATTAAGCGGTTTCATTGGCATCGATTTCGCCCTCACCAGAGAAAAGTGGTCGTCGCTGATAGTAGTGATGACCACTACGTGCGCGCTCAACAGTATGTTTTTCGTCAGCTACCTCGTCATCCGCGGATACATCACGTCAATAATCTCATAGATCGATTGCGTCGCGAGGCACTGGCGGCGCATCATGACGAGACGTACAAGTGGCTGGCGGCTCTCATGGTGCAAGCGCCAAGAGCAGCCGAAGCCCAGATCCAGATGGACAAACATCACCACGGCTACCACAACAAGCAAGAACGGTTATATGAGTTGATTGATTTTAACGACACGTTTGTGGCGGTTGTTTTGGCGCTGTCTCCTCTGGAGCGAACTGTATTTGCAGAACGTGCAAAACAACTGTGCGATGATATGTGCCTTAAGACGCACGTGACAACATTTACCGACGAACAATGGCAGGCGATAACTAAAGGTCTGAGCAGAGAGATAGCGGTCTACCTGGCCGCTGAGAATACCGGTTTTGACGCCCATATGACGACCCGCACGCAGGATGCTCTTGGTATAGACATGCAAGTTCGCGATCCAGAGACACGGCGGTATATTAATATTGACTGCAAGACAACTGCGGCATTTCGCCATCGTCTGGATGATCTCGTGCGTGAGGGGAGAATAGCACCGCGCGAACAAATCGAGGCAGACGAGCGTGGCTATATCGTCGTAGCCAACGGTCACGGTGAAGAACGGGCTGAGATAGTCCTGCTTGATATTCGACCAGACCTCTACGGAAAGATTGTTGATTTTGTTTTTGTAGACACGTCACCAATTCGTGAACGTCTTGCCTATATTGTGCAGGCGCACGGTATCGATGATGGCAAATTTGGCATAACCACGATAGCAACTGTCAATGATGCGTAACAGGAAACAAAAGAGTTGTGCGGATGGAATAAACGCGCATGGCGTAGCTTGCGATAAATCACATCAGACAGTATGATAATACTATGTATAGAGGCAATTCTACGCGAGTCTTCCCGATTATTCTAGTTATTATTGTTATTGCGCTTGTTGTGACGGCGATTGTCTCAGCTATCCAGGCTATGATGGGTAGCAATACGAACAATCAACCAGTGGTTGACGCGTCAGAATCAGCACTTCTTAGTACCGCCGATACAGCCAAGGTGCGCATGACAGTACGCGGCGCGCTTGTCGCAGATGAAAATTTTCGGTCCTATCAGATCTCGGTCTCACCAGACAATCGTACGCTGACGACCTACATGGGGTATCTTGATCAGGTGCTTGAGACCAAACAGTTATCAAATAACGTCAAGGCGTATGATGAGTTTGTTCACGCACTGCATAAAGCTAATTTTTTAAAGAGCGTGGCGCTGAGCGAAGAGAAAAATGATATACGAGGTATCTGTGCAACAGGGAGGGTATATGAGTTTGACATTATCAGCGGCGGAGATATTGTGAAGCATCTTTGGACATCAACCTGTAAGGGTTCGCCCGGTTCATCGCGCGCCAGCACGCAGCAGCTCCAAAATCTTTTCATGGCACAAATACCAGATGCTCGTGACACACTGAAAAAAATCTCTTTGTAGCTCTCTGGTATACTAGAGATTATGATACGAGGTGTGATATTTGATTGTTTTGGCGTGTTGTATGGTCAGAGTCTTGGCGTCTTGAAAAGTATGTGTCCGCCGGCTCGTCTCAATGAACTGATAGATGCTAATAAACAAGTTGACTACGGATATATTGATCAAGAGCAGTATATTGCGACGATTGCAGAAATTATGACTATGGAGCAAAGGGCAGTGCGAGAGCTGCTTCGTCAGGAGCACGCACCTAACGAAGAGTTGATCTCGTTTGTGCGTGAACTGAGCGGTTCGTATAAGACTGGCCTGCTTAGCAATGTTGGTAAGGGCGGTTTGGATGGCCTATTCTCCGCTCAGGAGCTTGCCGCGCTATTCGATGTTGTGATTATGTCCTACGAAGAGGGAATTATCAAGCCTGCACCAGAGATTTTTTGTCTGACTGCTGATAGGATGGGTCTTGCGCCTCATGAATGTATTATGGTCGATGATTTCATGGCTAATTGTGACGGGGCAGCGACGGCGGGATTGGTACCGATACTTCATACCGCGAATCACCTAACGATTCGCTACGTGCGTGAGGCACTCGCTCGTGCCTGAACTACCTGAAGTCGAAACGATACGGCGCGGGCTCAACTCGCTGATTGTTGGCAGGCAGATTCGTACTGTTATTGTTGCCGATGGTGCCTCCAAAAGCTACCCTAATAGCCCTCATGATAGTGACATGGTGAGGGGTGCAGTGGTGCAAGGGGTGCATCGACGGGCTAAGTTGCTACTGATTAATGTATCGTCAATGTATACATTAGTTATTCATCTCAAAATGACAGGGCAGCTTGTTTATCGGGGGGAACAATCTTTTGGAGCGGGTCATCCGACCAGGTCATTAGTCGGAGAGCTACCAGATCGTAGCACGCGGGTGACGATCGAGTTTGCAGATAAGTCACGACTTTATTTTAATGACCAACGTCGCTTTGGCTGGATAAAAATTTTTCCGAGTAGTGAAATTGCAAAGCTTGAGTTCATAACAAAACTAGGGCCAGAGCCGCTCGAAGATGTGTTTACATCGCGAGAGTTTATCCTCCGTATGCGGCGTCGTAATAACACAACAATCAAAGCAGCTATCTTGGATCAGACAGTGCTGGCGGGCGTTGGTAATATCTATGCCGATGAAAGTCTCTGGGGGGCAATGCTTCATCCTGCTACTCGTGTACGAGATACGACCGATGAGCAACTTGCTCGTCTGCTGGACGAAATAAAATATGTCATGAAGCTAGCGATAGGCAAAGGAGGGAGCACGGATCGTACCTATGTCGATGCCGAGGGCAGGAGAGGTACATATGTTGATATTGCACGAGTGTTTCGCCGAGAAGGCCATGAGTGTCCGCGATGCGGTTATTTGATCAAAAAAACTCGTGTTGCTAACAGAGGGACGCATATTTGCCCCCTGTGTCAGCAAGAAGTGGTATCAGTATGATCACGCTGATATTGGGCGACAACTGGTATGAGGCAGACAGAGCTGTGAAACAGCTGACCACCCACGCAAACGGAGAAGTGGTGCGTCGCGATGGTGGTGAGCTGACGATTGAACAACTCTCGGAGCTCATCGCTGGATTGACATTATTTGCTGATCACAAGCTTGTTATCATCAGTGATCTTTCGAGTAATCGGTTCGTTTGGGAGCGCTTGGCAGACTGGGCTACTCAGGTGCCAGATACGACTCATCTGGTTTTGATTGAGCCGCACATTGATCGTCGTACCAAAACTGCAAAAATACTACAGGCGATTGCTGATATCAAAGAATTTACTGCTATCAACGCCAAGGATAATGCTGCGGCTACTGCCTGGATCAAGGCAGAGGCAAAGCAGCGTGGCGTCAGGCTCGATCATGGCCAGACTCAGCTATTATTTGAGCGTTGCTTGGTACCGAGCGGACGCCCAGGGCAGTTGGTCCTAGATCACGGCATAGTGATCAATATACTCGATAGTCTCTCACCGATCGAAAATGTATCGGATGATACATTGGATGCATTGGTACCGGCTGATAGCCAGCAAAACATATTCAAACTGTTTGAACTGGCTATGAATAGTGATAAAGTGCGTATTGGTCAGGCGCTCACGCGACTTTCGATGACAGAATCTCCGCAAGCGATCATGGCAATAGTAGCTGGTCAAGTCTATCAACTAGCAGCGTTGGTATACGCTCATCAGCCAGTACAAGAGGTTGCATCGGCTATCGGCGCACATCCATTTGTCATGCAAAAACTAGCGGCAAGTGCGCGTCGCATCTCAAAAAAACAGCTTCGAAATATTATCGAAGCCTGTGCCGAGGCTGATTCGCGGCTCAAGACTGCCAGCGGTGATCCATGGCTAATAGTCTGGCAGTTGCTTATGAAAATTGGTGTATAATAACCATATGAATTATATGATGGTGGGTAAAAAAATATCTGGACGAGGCTTTACGGTTGTCGAACTACTTGTTGTGTTGTCGGTGTTGGCTATACTGGTAGGAATCGGGTGGGGGTACTATGCCAATTCTATGCGCAATGCTCAGGTTGCCCGAGCGCGGGCTCATCTCGAGTCTATTTCTGAAGCGGTGTTGAACTACCGTACTATGTCGCCAGACAAAAGCTATCCCATAACTAGCCAGGCGTTTAAGCAAGTTTTTATCGATGCCGAGGTTTACGACAGGACACGGCCTAGCAATCAACAAGAAAGCTTTGCGATTTGTACGAATACAGATGGATTTGTGATTGTTGCCTGGGAGCCATTGGTGACAACATGGGCTCATGGTGATAGCCTCTATACATTTGAGAGCAAGGATGGTCAGAACATCAAAACAATTAATAGTTCAGCACTCAATAGCAACCAGCAGCTTGAGCAGCTATGTAAGATGGTCTACGAAAACACGTATGGAACCGGCAAAGAGGCTAGCTTCAAGGCATGGTCATACGATTTGCCATAAAACAGGTAAGTCGTCTCTGTCGTGGCTCCATTGCACAAACATAGCTGAAACAAAAAAGATTATTTTGTCGTTTTTTTGACAGCTGGCTTCTTGACGGTAGCTTTGACAGCGGGTTTTTTCGCAGTTGCTTTTGCTGGTGCGCGACCGGAAGATGTCTTGCCGGTAGAGGGAGTAGCAGGTTTTTTGGCTGTTTTGGCTGATTCTTTTCGGGAAGTAGTAAGCGTGACGCCAGCAGTCTTAGCGATTTTGGCAAGGTTGGCTTTACGGCGTGAGGCGGTAGCTTTTTTTAATAGGTTTTTCTTGACAGCGGTGTCGATCTCACTCTGCGCTTGAGAGAGTCCAGTAGCGCTTGGTTGAGCCAAAAAGGCTTTGACGGCAGACTTGATATTGCGCTTAGCGATGACATTGCGATCACGACGCTTGGCCGTCTGTTTCATACGTTTGATGGCTGATTTGATGATGGGCATATAAGTTCCTTTGCTACGCTATGAGATGTTGTTCGATTCAACGATGAATTATACAGTGCTCGCCTCAGTTTGTAAAGGGGCGACCGAGGGGTTGTTTGTATTGACACGGCAAAAACTCTTATGATATAATGACATGCAAAGCCCGCTAACACCAACAACAGGAACAAACATACCAATGAGCGAACCAACCATCAAGCAGCAGGTGCTCGAAAAAATCAAGCATAGTAGTAATATTTTAGTTACCGTGAGTAATAGTCCATCTGTCGATGAGCTGAGTGCTGCGCTCGGGACGACATTACTTTTGAACAAGCTAGACAAACATGCCACGGCAGTGTTCAGTGGCGATGTTCCACTAGCGATATCATTTCTGGAGCCAGATAAGACATTTGAACATACGGTTGATTCGCTACGGGATTTTATCATTGCGCTTGACAAAGAAAAAGCAGACCATCTTCGCTACAAGGTCGAGGGTGATGTTGTCAAAATTTACATTACGCCGTACCGTACGACTCTTACGAGAGATGATCTTGATTTTAGCCAGGGTGATTACAATGTCGAGCTGGTTCTTGCTATTGGCGTGAGAGATACCAATGATCTCGACAAAGCACTAGAGGCGCATGGTCGGATATTGCATGATGCGACAGTTGTATCGATTTCCATAGGTGATGACAAGGCTGATCTAGGTGATATTAATTGGCGCGATAGCAATGCACGTAGTTATTCAGAGCTACTGTCTGGGCTGGCTGATGATCTCAAGACTGAAAGCAAACTCCTCGATCAGCAGATTGCAACGGCATTTCTGACTGGTATAGTTGCCGCTAGTAATCGTTTTAGCAATCAAAATACGACTGCTCGTGCGATGACGGTAGCTGCTCAGTTGATGGCGGCCGGCGCCAATCCGCAACTGATTGCAAGCAAGCTTGAGAAGTCGCTCGAAGCACAGCCGAACACGACCACAGGCGACATTCCGTTGCCTGAGCAGCCGATGGCAGATGTACCTAGGGAAGAAGATGATGGTGTGCTTGCGGTGGATCACGATGAGGGGGTGAACACAAATGTAGCGGCCAATCAGAAATTGTCCAAACGTCTAGCAACGTCAGAACAGATGGCAGCGGCAATTCACAAGCCGCTCCTTGATCAAGTTCAAGATGATGTTGCGAAAGCTAATTCTGACATTAGTAACGCACTGGCTGAGGATGCTCCATCACCAACAGAACATGCCGAACCGCAATTTGGCGGTACGCTCAATGCCACGACTGCACAGGCGGCCGAGGCCAAAGAGCATGAGATAGCGCTTGATCGTAATCGCACCATCCTCTCACATGACCTGCCCGCTCCTGAGGTAAATCCACCGTCAGCGCCACAAATTTCGTCGTATCAGTCTCCATTTAGTGCCGGGACTCGGCCGCCGTCGTATGATGAGATTCCTGTCGATGCACTGACCTATCAGGAGACACCTATTGCGTCCGTGCCGTCAGTGACTGAGCCCCTGTTTCCGGCGCCAATAGCACAGCCGACTCTGGCTGAGATTGAGCGGGAACATCGGAGTGAGTATGGTAATCAACAGGCCACCGAGCAGCAAGAGGATGCAGCAGTAGTATCATCATCTCCTGGGGAGGAGGTGTTGCCAGCAATTTCGCCTACTCCTGTCGATATGTCAATGCCGCCCATGCCAGATTTTTCGACACTCCCGCCGTTGCCGCCCATTGGTGATCCTACGATACCAAGTGCCACTGTCGAAAGCAAACAAAAAATTGGTGATATCCTCCCGCCATTACCATCTACGCCAGTGGAGTCTGCTGGGGAGGCTTCATTATCTGTGCCATCTTCTTCTGATCCAGGACAGTTTAGGATCCCAGGGCAGAGTTAGTCTCGGTTTCGTCTTTGGTACAGTATAATAAGTCCATGCCAGATGATGGAATTTTGCTGATTGACAAGCCGGCTGGGATGACTAGTTTTGGTGTGGTAGCGCGTATCCGTCGCGTTTTGAGCCAAGCTGCGGGTAGAAAAATCAAAGTTGGACATACCGGTACGCTCGACCCATTTGCAACTGGCTTGATGATTCTTGTCGTAGGCGCAGAGTGCCGTAATGCGCAAATCTATACCAAGCAGGACAAAACCTATCAGGCAACGATCGTGCTTGGGCAATCGAGTACAACCGGCGACCCCGAGGGTGAAATCGCGACTATATCTACAACACCGCTGCCGCGCGAGATGGTAGAAGAGGTGATCAATCAATTTCGAGGTGATATTATGCAGACACCTCCCGTGTATAGTGCCGTCAAAATCAATGGCCAGCGAGCGTATGATCTGGCGCGCAAAGGCAAAGTGGTCGAGATGCCGTCCCGAACCGTGACGATCTACATGCTCGATATTATTGATTATGCGTGGCCATTGTTGACCATCCGTACCCATGTCTCGAGCGGGACATATATCCGTAGCTTAGCAGTTGATATTGGCCGTGCCCTCGGTACGGAAGCGTATTGCCGCGAGCTTAGACGCGTGCGAATTGGTGACAAGACAGTAGAAGATGCCCAAACATTAGCTGATTTTGGCATAATGACATAAGATAGAACTATGGAGATGGAAATTCATAGCGAGGGTACGCGAGCTATCATCGACCCGCAGGGAGCATGGCTGGCATTTCTGTCTGATGAGCTGGGAGAGATTATCTATCCGCGGCGAGTTTTTACGCTTGATGACGGTCATCAAAAACTTCGTGGCGGGAGTCACGTGTGTTTGCCAAACTTTGGGCCAGGCGGAGAAAGCGGTTTGCCTCAGCATGGGTTTGGCCGTCAAGCTGCCTGGCAGACTCTTGAATGGGACGATTCGCACGTTGTGCTCTCGCTCGAGAAAGGGATTGGCACCTATCACGATATGAGCTCACTCTTGACGTATGCCATCGAGAAACACACTCTCGTCATGACGCTAGCTGTCGAAAATCATGGCAAGGCACCTTTGCGCGTCGCACCAGGATTTCATCCGTATTTTCAGGTACCACGCGCTACACCGATTTATTTTGATGATGATCAGATCGATCTAGGTAGTTATGTGGAGACACGATATGCAGGTGGACAGAGTCATGAGCTTGTATTGCCACATCGCGTCATTACGCTCGACAGCAGTGACATGACCATGTGGGCTCAGTGGACCGATGGACTCGGCGACTATGTCTGTATCGAGCCCACCCTCGACGGCTACGCATTCCTTCGCGAACCAACTGACGAAACACTCCTCCATCCCGGCGAACAACGCCTCTTCACCCTCGCAATTTCGTGGCATAATAAATAAACATTGTTACATCATCACCTCTCGGTCTATAGCTCCATTGGCCACAGCTACGGTGAGGAGGGGGTGAGGCAGGGGCTAACTCTTCTTTGGGTACTTTCCTCTTGCTGCTAGCTGGAGTATGGTACATTGCACAGGGGCAGTATCTTGTTGGACAAAAAAACATAGAAGAATATCTTAGCAATAAATATGGTCAAGAGTTTACTGTTAAAAATGTGCGCCTAGAGGGGGGATGCTTTTGGTAAGCAAGGTGATATCGTGGCTAATAGTCAAATTATTTTAGGTGATCAAGACACTTCCTTTATGATATGGGAAGATCCTCCTGGCGAATACCACGATACGCTACTTACGGAAGTATGGAATAGACAAGAAAGCTACGACCTTGTCGCTTATACTAATAGCTTAGCAGCAAAACCTGCGCGTCAAGATGTTGATATACATCTTACTGATAAGATTCATCGTATAATCAACGTCGAAGAGGCAATTCGCGCTTATTCACATGAGCTCACATATGGCATTAGAGTAATATATGACGGCGATGCGCCTACCGAACGAGACTATCTAAATCTATCCAAACTCATTGAGTATGCGCGCACTAAAAATGCAAAGAACTATTCGGTTCGTTATGTGATTAATTCTCACACAGACAATCCACGTTATTTTTGCCAATATTACGGGGGTGACACAAATAAAGATATTGTGACAGATATTCATAAGTGCTTTATGAAAGTAGGAGGGAAAGAATAGATATGAGTTTCTCGCCAGAACAATACATGGCGCTAAGCACGGCGGGTTATGGAAACTACCTACCAACTGACACAGGCCAGACAATGGGTAATATTTTACCAAAGATTCGAGACAACATTCCGCCAAACCTGTTTACAAGTCGCGGATAGCTATTACAGATGATCGTACGTCCAAAGGGAATCGTATTGAGCTTATACCCGGAATGACAGTAACTGCAGAAGTAGTGACAGGTCAGCGCCGTATCATCGAATTTCTCCTTGATCCGCTCATGACGCATGTAGACGCGAGCTTTAAGGTACGTTAGGTGCGCCGCTCCTTGAAAAATTTCCTCACTCCTGATACAATTGCTAACTATGATTACAAAAGATAATAAAGCTAAGGCAATTGCTTTGACTCAGGTTGGCAAAAATGATGTCGGGAGCCCGCAGGCTCAGGTGTCGATTTTGACGGCTCGTATCAAAGAGGTGACTGAACATCTCAAGACCAACAAGCACGATTTTATGGCGCGCCGCGGTCTGATTCAGATGGTAGGGCGACGCAAAAAGTTGCTCAAATACCTCGAGACAAACGACTTTGAAAGCTACAAAGCAGTTGTTGCCAAACTCGGCCTGCGCAAGTAGCGAGTGATATATAGGCAAAAACCACTCGCGCTCAGTGAGTGGTTTTTTGCTACCAATGAACAATGACGGGCGTGCCGATAGGGGCCCAAGCGTAGAGTTGCTCAGCATCGGGGTTGCGTAGCCCGACGCATCCTGACGTACTGTTGACCGCGCCAAAATACTCCGGCTTAGCCCAATAATTGCCGTGAATTGCATAGTTGCCACTGTAATAATTGACCCATTGAACATTTGGGACATTGTAGGGCGTACCATAGCCCGTGATACCGCGCATTGTTTGGCTACGGACTTTGAGATAAATTTTGTGTTCACCAGTCAAGGTGGGCGATACGGATAATCCTGCGGAAGCAGGGTATGCCATCACGAGCTTGTCTTTTTCGTACGCTTCAACACGCAGACGTGATAGATTGACGTTGATCCATTTGTCATATTCATTCACGACAACACGTTGCGGCGGCGCATCACTGAGAGTGAGCGTGGCATCGACAGTTTGTTTCTTGGGTAGGCTGGTTGCAATCTGGGCAGCAACTGATTGAATATTGGTCACTCCTGTGCCGCCGCTACCGGGGAAAATAATAATCTCAGCTCCAGTCGATGTACGCATGACGACGCGCCGACTAGGTGCCGACTCATATTCGCTGGAGATATCCTTGAGATACTGGACGATGAGCTCGTCTTTGAATGCGAAATTTTTGCCGTCATTGGTTACCCAGCTGGTAATCTGTGCTGGCGTGGGCTGGAACGTGTCGTTGTGGATACGGAGCGTCACGGGTGTTGACGTAATCGCTCGCGCGTCGAGCACAATGTGTTGGAGGGAGGCAGCAGTGATAGCGGGCTGAAGGGGCAATTTGGTCAGGGTAAACTCTAATGGCTTGTGGTGAGCGGCACGGTCTTTGAGTGATTCGCTTGGTAAAGCGATCGTATAGGCGGAGCCGATTTTTTCTGGTGTAGCGCGGACTTCTTCGCCTGAAGTATCGATTGTCGAATCAACCGGCGCTTCGATAACTTGGGTTAGCTTAGTAGTGACAAAATCGCTGAGTTTCCTATCATCGATACGCAGCAAGTAAGGTGAAGTGATTGGGTGCCAAAATGCCAATTTGTCCCAAAATTTGGCGTTTTGTTGTTTGGCGCGGACACTATCGTATGTTCCTTCGCCGTCAATAGAGAGACCGACATCGGCTAGTTGATAGCGAGCTTTTTTGCCATCTTTGTCTATAACAGTGATGGCGCGCGCCTGATAAGCGGTACGTAGCCTATCGATCGTTGCGGTGCGCTCGGTGTCGCGCCCGATGCGGACGCTACCGACTGTGAAATCGGTCAATGAACCCCGTAGGATATATGCGCCGACGACAGCGCTGATTGTTAGCACGATGAGCGCGCTTGCAACCCCGCGACGAACATGTTTGCTGCCGAGATGCCGTACTTTAATGTGCGATTCAACGAACTGTTGCGGCAGGGTAACTGCCGCATTTTGGCTATGTGATTTATTTTTCTTTTGCATTATGTATGAATACCACTTATATTATACCGCATTGTTGTCAGGCAACAATACTTTTGACTAATTGAAGACCCCGAGAGGGCAGGGTCTTCTCGGGGTAGCGTACGCCTATAATTTAGCGAGCGCCAATCCTACCGTAGAGAGCAGATCATAGGGAGAGATCTTTGTCCCGCCGGCTGCGATTGACAGCAAGGCAGCTGCCAGGCTGGCAAGTGCGCTGGCGACGATGAGCGGGTCCTCATTTATCATCTCAGAGCGCAACAGCGCGATGTATTCATGTATGGTCCCGGTGCCGTCCATGCTCTGCAGCCGCGCCGTCAGAATCGCCATAGCGCTCTGCATCCCTGGGGCTGGGCTTGAATACTCGGTCATGTGCAAACCTCTTTTCATCTCGTTGTGATGAGGGGCTATCTATTTCATTATATCACTTTATTTGTATAAATGCAAGTACCGCATCGTAACTTTCTCTGATATAATAGGCTTAGCCCTCACACAGAGTAAGTGGTGGATAGAAGATCTTGCACACAAAGTTTTCTACCCGTTACTTACCGGCTATAGGTGAGTGGTCTAATAAAAAGGAGGCTCATATATGAGTACTATCAACCCCAATGGCAAGGATATTATCTCTGTCACGACAGATTTTTGTGGAGCGCCGTTGACGCTCGAGGTCAATCGCGTCGGATTTCGGACTACCGCCAGCGTGCTCGTTAGCTACCGCGACACGGTCGTGCTTGGGACGGCAATGGTCGGCTCGCGACCAGTCGTCCTCGATTATTTCCCGCTGTCGATCGACTATGAAGAAAAAATGTATGCAGCTGGCAAAATCAGCGGCTCAAGGTTTATCAAGCGCGAGGGGCGGCCAAGCGATGAAGCAATTCTGATCGGCCGCTTGATAGATCGACCGATTCGACCATTGTTTCCCAAAGGCTATCGCCAGGAAGTTCAGGTCGTGGCAAGCGTTCTCAGTATGGATCCTAATTTCCGCCCAGATATGATAGCGATGATTGCCGCCTCAAGCGCGCTCATGCTGACAGGCACGCCATTTGATGGGCCTGTTGCCGGTGTGCGTATTGGTCGTGTCGATGGCGAATTCCGCGCATTTCTCACAGCCGACGAGCGGGCTAAGAGTGACCTCGATCTTGTCGTCGCTGGTATCGAAAGCGGTATTACTATGGTAGAGGCCGGCGCCGAGGAAGTTGATGAGCAAGTCATCATCGATGCGCTTACGTGGGCACACAAAGCATTTCAACCAGCAATTACTTTGCAGCGAGAGCTCGCTGCCAAAATTGCGCCTGTCGCACAGGAGTATGAGCTTGTATTGCCAGACGAAGCGATCCAGAAATCTGTTGATGAATGGGTAAGCGGCAAATTTGGCGCCGCACTCCATCGACCATATCCAGAGCGCAACGAGATGATCAACGAAATTCGTTGGGCGTTTCATGCTGAGATGCAAGAGATGGTTGGTGAGGACTATGCCGACCTCCGCGATGCTTACGACGAAGCATTCACTATGGCACTGCACAAAGATGTCCGTCACGGTATCGTCGAGAGCGGCACGCGTCCTGATGGCCGTGCACTCGATGAAATCAGGCAGCTTTCAAGCGAAGTTGGCATACTGCCGCGCGCTCATGGCTCAAGCCTATTTACACGGGGCGTAACACAGGGGCTCAATATCGTCACGCTTGCACCGCTCAGCTACGCACAGATGGTCGACACGATGGAAGTCACCGACGGCGAACGCCGCTACATGCATCACTATAACGCGCCAGGCTATACGGTCGGTGAAGTCCGTCGCTTGGGTAGCCCAGGTCGCCGCGAAATAGGTCACGGCTACCTCGCCGAGCGTGCACTCACCGCAGTGCTCCCGTCCGAAGAAGAGTTTCCGTACGCCATCCGTAGTGTCACTGAAATCATGAGCCAAAATGGTTCGACATCGATGGCTGCCACTTGCTCCAGCTGTCTGGCACTCATGGATGCTGGTGTGCCGCTCAAACGTCCGGTCTCGGGTATCGCCATGGGCCTCATGATGGATGGCGACACGCCTCACGTCCTCAGTGATATCGCTGACGCCGAAGATTTCGCGGGCGACATGGACTTCAAGGTAACAGGTACCGAGCAAGGTATCACTGCGCTCCAAATGGATATGAAAGTCCACGGCCTACCAGTTGAAATTCTTGCCGAAGCAATCAACAAGTCAAAACCTGGTCGTAAGCACATCCTAGCGCATATGATTTCTGTGATTCCCGCGCCTCGCAAGAGCCTCAGTCCATACGCACCTCGTATCGAAAAGATCAAGATCAACCCCGACAAGATTGGTGCGGTGATTGGTAAGGGCGGAGAAGTGATCAACAAAATCACCGCCGANNGGATCAAGAGCCTGACCGAAGAGCCAGAAGTCGGCAAGATTTATACGGGCAAAGTCGTATCGATCAAAGATTTCGGCGCTTTCGTCAATATCATGCCTGGTACGGACGGCATGGTACACATCAGCCAGCTTTCCGACAAACGCATCGAGAAAGTGACGGATATCTTGAGAGAAGGCCAAGAAGTCCAGGTCAAACTCACCGGCATCGACGAACGCGGCCGCCTGAGCCTGACGATGAAAGATATTGAACAAAAAAAGCAATAAATTTCACATCTCGATTGCAAATCATACATTACAATAACAAAACCATGTATCAAAAACTTCTCAAACTATCCAAAAACCCGCTCGTCAGGCGCGCGGCAGTCTGGCTCGGGCCTATTATCCTCGGTTGGGTGATGAAAAAACTTGACCAACCGCCCAAGAAATCTCCCTCGACCAAACGTGCTGGTGGCAAAAAATAGTCCCGTACTATTGTATACTGGTCCTATGAACAAACCAGCGCAACTTGATCTCCTCCGCGCGGAAATACTCAGCCAAGAGATATGTCCTGAGCTCGCTGCGACAGCGACCAATCTTGTCATGGGCGATGGCAATGTCGATGCTGACATCGTATTCATCGGTGAAGCGCCAGGCAAGAATGAGGACCAGCAGGGCGTGCCATTTGTCGGCGCTGCTGGCAAATTCCTCAATGAAATGCTTGCCGCCGCCGACATGAAGCGCAAGGACGTCTATATCACCAATATCGTCAAATACCGCCCGCCGAACAACCGCGACCCATTGCCAGAGGAGAAAAAAGCCTTTTGGCCCTACCTAGTCCGTCAGCTCCAGATCATTCAGCCAAAAGTTATCGTGACACTCGGCCGACACAGCATGGAATATTTCCTGCCAGGTATGTATATCAGTCAGATACACGGCCAGCCCAAACGCATCCAGTTTGGCGACGAAAAGCTCGTCATCGTACCGCTCTATCATCCAGCAGCCGCCCTCTACAATGGCGGATTACGCCAAACTCTCATCGACGATTTCATCCGTATGCCGGCGATTGTGCAAAAGATATAAATAGGCTTGAATGGTGCGCGGCCATTGCTTTTTTGACACGAGTGTGCTATAGTGTAGTAACTAGCCAAGAGAGGGAATAGCCTGTCTTATATGAAATGCTCTCTTATGACTTATTATCATTGAAATTATTTTTTATATATACTAACAAAGGAGAAACAACAATTTATGGGTCAACGACGACTCGCAAAACCCCTAGGTGACGATCATAGCAAGCGTCCCATGCAGGCCAAGCAAAAATCAAATAATACTATACTGAATGCGACGACGACTCGCAAGGGTGAAGTATTTCGCGCACAGCGCCGGACTAGTGACAACGTGAACATGCAAGCCAGCCAACATGCGATCAACGTGCCAGTTAACAAATCGATCTATAATGGCTATGAGGGACGCCAATTTAGCTTGCGTGATCAGCCAAAAGGTAGACGCTCAGAGCGTCCAACTCTCAAAATCATCCCTATTGGCGGTGTTGGTGAGATGGGCATCGGCAAAAATATGACCGCATTTGAGTACGACAATGATATTATTGTCGTCGATATGGGTTTTTTGTTCCCAGGTAGTGATTATCCGGGCATCAACTACATCACCCCAGATATTACTTGGCTCGAAGAAAACAAGCACAAGATACGCGGACATGTGTTTACTCATGGTCATCTCGACCATATTGGTGCATTTCGCCATTTGATCCCAAAGATTCCAGCACCAGTGTATGGTGGTGCATTTACGATCGGTATGTTACAGCGTACGATGGAAGAGACCGATGGTAGTTTTGAGCCTGAATACCGTCCGCTCAACCCTGAAGCGCACGAACGGGCTCAGCTAGGGGACAGTTTCAGTGTCGAATTGGTCCGGGTCAACCACTCGATTCCTGATGCAACGGCAGTCGTCATCCGGACACCGCTCGGCGTCGTGGTATGTAGTGGTGACTGGCGTATCGAAGACAATCCGGTCGATGGCAAAAAGTTCGACTTCAATCGTATGACTGAAATTGCTACTAAAGAGGGAATACTTGTATTTCTTAACGAATCGACCAACTGTGAATCCGAGGGTAGCAACATGGTGCATGGCGAGCACGACATTCAGGAAAGCCTAGGACAAATCATGGATCGCTACAAAGAAAGCCGTATTATTATCAGTAGCTTCTCAAGTATGATTCATCGTATGCAGCTGATTCTTGAAGAGGCCAAAAAACACGATCGCAAAGTCGCGTTTGCTGGGTATAGTATGATCCAAAATCTAGAGGTAGCATTACGAGCAGGTGTGATCAAAGTACCGAAAGATACAGTCATGAAAATGGAAGATATCGTCAAGCAGCCTGATAGCAAAGTGACGATTGTCTGTACTGGTAGTCAGGGTGAATTCAACGCCGTGCTCAATCGTATGGCTAGTGGTGCCCACAAACATCTCAAGGTCAAACAAAACGACATTATCGTTTTTAGTTCAAGCGTTGTCCCAGGCAATGAAAAGTATGTCGTCCGTACTGTCGATGGTCTCATGCGCGAAGGGGGCGAAGTATTACAGGACAAAAAGACTCACCTAACGGGCGTCGGCCGTTTGCACCTCTCGGGGCATGGGTACTATGAGGATCACGTCAGGCTGATTAACGCGCTGAACCCAACGTACTATATTCCGTATCATGGAGAGTTCCATATGTTGGTGCACAATGCTCGTTTGGCCGAAAAAGAAAATGGCATTCCGCGTCAAAATATTTTTGTCTGTGATGCTGGTGATGTGGTTGAAGTGACGCACGACAGTGCCAAAAAAGTTGGTCGTATTCCGGTTGGTGGTGTGATGTATGACGATAGTGGTGCGGTAGTGTCTGAGGTGGTGCTCAAGGATCGGATCCATATGAGCCAAGAAGGCATGTTTATTGTCGTGCTTACAGTCGCCCGCGGTTCAGGCCGGCTCCTGACTAGCCCAGATATTATCAGTCGAGGCTTTATCTACATGCGTGATAGCGAAGAGCTGATGGGTATGATTCGTCAGTACATCAAACAAAAGGTTGCTCGTAGCTTCGGTCCTGGCAAAAAAGTCGATATGGATGTTGTCAAAAAAGAGATTAAGGATGAAATTACCCATATCCTTTATGACCAGACTCGCCGGACACCGATAGTTATACCAGTAGTAAATGAGATCGGTGTTGGGGGCAAGCCTAATAGCAGCGTCTCATCGGGTGTCGCTATGCAATCACAACGTCGATCAGCTATGCCAGTGTCTCGTCCCAAAAAATTTCCTCACCCGCAAGTACCCGATAGTGAAGTCCAGCTACCTACGCTACCGACTGAACGCGGATATTAACTAACGGACAGTACCATAACCGAAGGTTCAGTCAACTAAAACGGAACAA
>DDER01000009.1 GCA_002336735.1 Candidatus Saccharibacteria bacterium UBA1949
AATATTTGCACTGGAAAATACAGCGCATTGAGAAAATTTTGGTAGCTATATTCTACCCCTTCGCGTTCCCGTGAACTCATAAGGTCAAAGTTTATTGATTTACAGGCGATGATCGCCCTGAAGCTACCGTCCGCCATGATGACCATGTTTTCGCGTAACTCCGATAGCAGAAGAGAGTTTTGGGTAGTGGTACGATTTTTGGCGGTTTCTGGTTTTTTTTCAATAGCTGGCGACAGAGGGGTTTGCGGTCTGGGGGCTACGGGCGTGTCCGGAATTAACCCGCCAGGATTTGGCGGAGCAAGCTGTGGATCGGTTGCTGATTGTTGACTTACTGGCGGCACCCCACTCTCCTCATGCGCAGTGTTTATACCGATGATCCGAGAAACGTCAATGCAGTGATATCACTACCTCATCTCCATCACGAAGTTCTTTTTCCCGGATACGCTTCGCTTCGTGGGCGATAGTTTCGATCGAAAGATCGGTGTTGTTTGCAAGGCTAATTATATCAGATGAAGGTGTGGTAACGCTAGTGGTTTGCGAGGCGAGACCAGGAGGGGCCGCATTCGGTGCGATGGGCTGTATGACCGACTGATGCATACTGGTAGGGTATGGGTTTATCGACAGATGAACTGGCGTCGTCGTTTGGTGTGTTGCTGGTGTTGAGCTGGCAAGGTCTGCGTAGAGGTCGGAGACAGTTGGTGGCGGCGGAGCCAATACTGTCGGTTCGTGGATACGCTGCATGAGCTCCTCGCGGCGCTTGTTGTCGGTTTGATTGATCATAGTATTGATAGATTGGGCGATACCACTAGTGTCATCGAGTGGGTCCTCGACCTGTTTGGCGGCGTAATAGACATCATTGATCATGGCAGTTCCAGGATCGGGAGCAGACGCCGCATCGCGCACTGCCCAGCCTTCGGTATCCATGATATCTGCGAGATATGCGAAGCGCCGATCTGCTTCATATTGGCTCAAATCTTTGAATCGTTGCGGCTCGATGATTTTTGGAGCAGTGATCTCGACAAGAGACTGGATGCCGTCTGGTACCCAGAGACGTTTTTTGGGCTTGAGATGAAACGACACGACCGCTGCGAGGTAAACCTCCATCGGCTGGTCCTTGCGTAGCGGCAACGCCAAAGCTCCAAACAGCACAATAAACGGCAATGGTATAACAATCAGCACCACCGATAACTGAGCAAGTCCCCACGCCAGACCGATCGAGCCTACGGCAATGATCAGATAGATAAACTGACGAAAACTAAACGGCCCGATGAGTTTGTCATCGGCTTCGACATCTTGGGCGACTTTGTAGACGGACATAAATACTAGCTAAAATCTCCCCTGCTTAGTTTCTCTACCTCACCACGTTGCTTACCCAATTGTCGAGATAGCTGAGTGTCTGATAGAGCGAGAGAGGCATTGCCGATGTATGTTCGTACGGCTGCTCCGCTTGCGCCGGTCCTTGGCATACTGCTTGTGGTCCGTCGAACAACCCCAAACTCTTGTCGACCAGTTTTTGTCATTCGATCAGCCGAATAAACATTATCCATAATTGCTTGATGTATCATACCTTCTGAGTTGGTGATTGCAGTGCCACCTACGCCGTTCTGGCGCATACTTTCTATTGTTGCCGGCTGCACGTAGGCAGGCTTGCTACTCGACTTTTCGAGCGAATCAGCAATATTATTGAGCTCTTTGGCTTGCGTCTGGTCGACTGCTGATAGCGTACTGGCGTGATCCAGTACGTCATTGATTCGTTCTGCATCGCCTGATTCTACGACTCGTTGTTGGGCAGCTAAACGATTAGCGAGGCTTCCTCCGTCGATACCTTTGACACTTCGCCCCTGAGCAAGATTAGTCGCTTCCTGGGTCGATAAGTTGAGCTGTGATATTACTGACTTTGCTGCGTTGATATTATCCTGGTCGAGTTTTGCTTGGGTGCTAATAGCTGATGCGAGCGCTCGGGAGGCTCCTTCGGTGCCGCCAATACCGCCTGCCCTTTGTTGCATGGCGGCGTCACGCTGCATAGTTGCCGCATATCCTTCTGTAGCAACATATTCGGCGTTCTGCTTCTGGGTCTGGGCTATTCGGGTGTCATTGACGATATCTTGTGCGCCTGGCACGGTAGCGTCGTATTCAGCCTTTGCTGCTTCGAGGTTGGCATCGATTCTCGAATCTTTCAGTTCACGATCACGGCGACGGCGAAACCGAGTCTTCCCAGCGAAGGCATCGCGGAATCTGCCGCCTGTCGTCGATAGTGCCCGCGCCTCTCGGCTCTTGTCCATACGCTCGCCAACATCCTTGAGCTTACTGCCAATACCCCCGCTCGCACCGCGCGTCAGCCGGTTGCCGGTGACGAGTCCAGCAAACCCTCCAAGTGTCGAACCGGCAAATTTCAGCAGGATCGTCGTAAAGAACAGCGGTATAATCGTCACGCCCGCCCCGAGTACCTGCATCATGAACCGCTGATTTGGCTCGAGCTCGCCAGCGACATTGGTGATCACTGTCCCAGCAAGTTTGGAAGCACCAACGATGAGACCAAAAATAAACGGCAACAACAACAGTGTTTTAAACAACGATATATATTTGCGAAATACACTCTCTAGGTTTGGAAAAATATACATCACCGCCGCAAGACTCGACGTAACAATCAGGAGAACGATCAATGCTTGTCGCATCATCAATACCAATACGGCGGTCAAGATAGCACCAATAACTGGCAGGAGGACTGAAAAAACGGCGGCCACAGATAAGAAGCCAAGCGCACCAGTGCCGCCTATTAGTGCGACGCCGACGAGTCCCGTCCACACATTTCCCTCTGACCACGCGCTATTACCACCCTGGTACAGTGAATTAGCCGCTAGGCCAAACATGTTGTAGATTGATGTTCCCAAGAGATTAGAAATATCAACAGCGATGGCACATATCCAGTACGACGTATTGGCGAGGATTGCAGCAATGATGAGTTTTGGCAACATACGCTTGATATTGTAGTTGCTAAACCCGATCGAGGTAATTTGTGAATAAATGATCAGCAAAAACCCGATCACAAACGCGACGTTGGCAATATTGCGGATCTTAGCCCAAGCATCGTACAGGCCGCTTTTGTCATTGAACACAGCTGGCTGCACCTTGAGCAGGGCGTTGACCATGCCGTACGAGATATCCGAAACCTTGGCGAGAAACCGCAACACTGGACAGATGATCCAGCCAACACCATCGATATTACAGCTTGTCTTACCGCCGCCCGTGGCGCTTCCGCCATTTGTACCAGCACTACTCATCTCTGGCACTTGAGTCGGATTATTTTTAGCATATTGAGAATAATTTTTTGCAAGTTGGTTAGTCAAGTCAGCGAGTGCCTGGCAATTTTTTTCTTCGAGTCCGAAATTGTCGAACTGACGAACCGAAATATTGACAGCCTTGCCCTTTTGGGCTGTATAGATATACTCTTCCATGGTTCCTTTACCATCAATATCATCAGTTACTCGGTATATCACATCATTTGCTAGGCGATTTTTTTGGTCAGACGTGCCAGTATATTTTTCACCTTTAGTGGCACGGCAGCCGATAATAAATGATTCTCGATAGAGATAATAAAGCATAGGATTATTGAGGGGTGGCGGCGTAGTCTTACCCCAGAACTTGTCGTACAGTCGAGATGCATTATCTGCCATCTTGTTACCCGTAGCTGGCTTTATGAAGTCACCCTCGCCGTCACCATTTGTGCATGTCTTACCGCTTCGTAGATAGCCTACTTTGCAAAGTGCCTCCGTAGGTGTGTAGTCGAGTGACGAAAGTGCATCATTGACTTTAGCTTCATCGCCGCAGTTCCATGCGCCACCGCCAGCGAGGGCTCCATCACCTTCTCTGGGGCTCAGTATCTCTCCTACGATTGTTCCAGATCCAGAGGTGAATATCTTGCCGTTGACTGCGTCGGCCGGGCTGACTTCACGAGCATTGGTGCTGCGGAAACAATCACGCAGCCAATTGGCTTTCATGGTTGTTTTGACTACTTCATCAATGGGCTTTTCTGTATAGGGAGATGCGTTGGCGAACATTGGAGAGAATGCTGTAGTGAGGATACTTGACGCAAATACCATCAAAAAAAATTGTATCTGTAATTTCATAGGCAAGCGCCAAGATTTCATATGTCTATTTAATACCAAAATCCGCCGAAAAGCTAGTGCTTAACGGCGGATGTACGGGTAAAGACGACTACTTACCGCTTGGAAGCTCTTGGTCAGTCATCACCACGCGCGTAGGCCGTACTACACCTCTTTCGTCAGCACACACACCCGTGACAGTGGCTACTGTTGATACATTGACGGCTTCGCCGGGGTCTCCGATAGTCATGAACATTGCATTATCTTTGTTGTAATTGTCCTTCATGCGCAGAGGCACCCTGGCATCGAAGCATTCAAAGCCACTAACCATTTTTTTGTTAGTAATAGCGATAGTGCCATCGATATCGAGATGCGCAGCGTAAGGTGGGATCGGTTTTGTGGTGCCATCAGAACTGCGGTAGGTGTTGGTGCCAAAACCCTGTTTTTTACCCTGATGTTTGATGTAATAATTCCATGAAGGGTCGGTTGCGTTGAGCATAGCAGTATTAAACACCTTACCTTTGCCATAGAGTGCCTCGATAGCGGGGTTCGCATATTTTTCAGTAATTGCTGCCTCGAAATCGAAATCATCAGCATCACTATCAGGATACTCTGACTTGTCTTCTGGGGTGAGGCCAGACATATAGACGTTTGTTAGGCCTTTTGCGAGCATCTGTACATATTCTTCGGGAGTTTTAAACATATCTGATCTGATTTCAAATGCTTTTTCGACGGCCGCTTCGCCGCCTTTTAGATATACTTCTCTGATAGCTTGTGGCGCGGTGGCTGCCGCATATTCCCCAACAGTATCGAGTTGCTCGTGTGTAGCGGAGGAACTGATAGTTGCTGGACGTTCTGATGATTTACTTGGGTTATTCTCTCCTCCACAACCGCTTAATCCGAGAGCTAATGAACCAGCCAATATGACGGCCGTAGGAGGTAGATGTCGACGCTCTGGAGACTGTAACATGGATTCATGTGTTCGTCTTGTCATGTGGTAAATTCCTTCCTGTGTTAGCACAGCTATACCATATGGTTCATATTATAGCAAATACTGATAAATTTGTCAATACCAAAATAGCGTCTATCTGCAACGAAGAGACGCTATTTGTGACATGGCCTACAGTTAGTAATTGATGCCGGCTGGACGGCCTATTCTCTTTGCGGGAAGGTTCGAAATCACGATTGTGACTTTTGGTGCTGTAGGATCAAGCGAGCGAGCGGGAATACGATACGCTTCATTACCATCCGAACCTATGACGACGTACTGTTTTGTCTCGTCGAGTGATGATTCTGGTGAGTTTTGGGCGTCAAACTCCTGGTAGGTCATCGTCTGAATCGGTGTTGCTTCGGGAGTGGTGGGCAGCGAAGCTTCGGAGTCGGCGAGGGCTTGTTTGCCAGCTGCGATCTCGGCTTTGACGTCGTCCGGGGCGACTGACGCGACGTTTCCCTCAGTATCAACCTGTGCACCGGAGGGTACATCTGCGCCTACACCAGGAGCTGTATCATCGCTTTCGCTATATGGTTTGACCGGTATTGGGTCGGTCTCAGCTCGAGCGGCCGGTGGGATATAGGTCGGCGAGGCGGTCTCGGCGACTGGTGGCACTGATGGCTTGGGGGCTGGTGCTGCTTCGCCTGTGACGGTGGCTGGTGCTGAGGCAGCGACAGGAGCGGCCTCGATCTTGGCGGGCTGATCGCCGGGGCTACAGCCAGTGACGCCATTTACAGCTGCAATTGCGAGTCCAGTAGCTGCAGCTTGTTTGTGGCGACTCAACAGTCGATCCCACAGAGAGACTTTTGGTTGCGGTTCTTGATGTGCCATACTATGGTGTCTTTCTAGCGATGGGCTATTTGTTTTTGTGGTTTTACTAGAGCTAAGTGTAGCAAATTGCTTGCGTTTTGTCAATACCGTTACTTAATAGGCTTGTTGTAGTCGTCGTAATTATCACTAGGCAGGTCGTCCCAGTTGCCTGCTTTGATCTTGTCGCGGACAACAGGTTTTAGCCGGTTAAAGAGTAGGTCTTCGTTCTTCCTGAGTGATTCCACCATATCATCGTATTTGGCGCGATTGGTCTTGTAGAGGACATTGAGGGCGCGGTATTGTGAGGCGACATTGAGTGTCGTCATGTTCTCAGCGCTGATATTGCCCCAGGTGCCGCTAGACTTGGTTACTTCATCAAATGATTGCAGCTGGCCAGTCGATGGGTTGCGGTTGTTGTTTGCCCAGAACTCGAGGTCTTTTCCGGCGCCAGTAAATGATGAATTACCACTCATGAAATCTTTGAAGTCCTGGAGATCGGCTGATGTCTGAATATTAGCACGGCCGATAATATTGTCTTCGTAGTAGGTAATCGTCTGTTTGAGGGCATCAACTCCCGGGCCACCCTGCCGAGCAAGCATATTAGAGTAAGCGACGCGCTCGCCAAGCGACAAGTCTTTTTTGGCAAGTTGGTTAAATATCCACTTGCGATCAGTCTTGAGTAACTGGTCGGTGGTGTCTTCGATATTCTGAATATCTTCAACAAGCAGCTTAGACGATGTCTTGCGGGCACCCGCCATGACCGATATCATGCCGCCATCATCAGCTAGCACGCCGGCTGCATAGCGACGCAAGGCCTCGCCCTCGGTAGTCTCGGCCTTGAGAGCGGCTGCGCGACCCATGAGCTGTTTACGATTGGCCATGTCTTTGCGGCTGGCATCTTGAGCTAGATCGTTTGCCGCCGCTTGCAGGCGTGATTCGATCGCATCTGGAGATAGCGCACCGGTGGTCGCCGAGCCAGGCAGTCGGGCGGCCCCTGATCGGTACTCGCCATACATCGCTTCGATCCGCTCGCTAGCAGCTTTGGCTTCGTCCTCACTGGCTCGGGCAGCCATATCTGTCCGCAGTCGAGTAGCATTTGTGAGTTTGGAACGTTCGAAGTCGCGACTCAGCTGTGAGTCGAATGATTTTATGTCACTCTCCAGGTCGCGAGTCTTGAACTCGCGGTCGATGTAGTATGGCACGGTGACTTTGCGCTCGGCGTGATCGCGGTCGACTCGCGCTTGGATAGCGCGCTTGTCCTCTTCGACGTCTTTGTTGAGGGCGGCGATAGCGCGGCCAGCGCTTGTCCCGTCAAACGCTGTCTGCGACTTGCTCTCATAGGCGCTCGTCAATCCCTGGCGCTCGCGGCGTTTGCGGTCGTATTTGCGCGAACGTCGGTTGAAGGCGGCAAAGACTTTGTTTTCATCGTAGCCGCTACGGACTTTTGCATTTTGGAGGTCAGCCCGCTCTTTGGCCCAGTTGCGCGTGCGATCGAGGATACCTTTTTGGGGATTATTGACAATACCAGCAATACGTCCAAGCAACGAACCACTGAATTTGATCAGGAGAGGTGTGATAACAACCGGTGCCACTTGCACCGCCATACCGAGGATGATCATAACGATCGTGGTAGAGTTTTGGATAATTGCCATACCGGCTACCTGCGAACCGCCGAATATGATTGAAAATATTGGAAAAAGCAAGAGCATTTTTATAAATGTCTCACGCCATCGATCAAAATACTTCTCTGTATTTGGCAAAAGATAGGCCACAAACGCGAGTGGTGAGATGATGACCAGGATCGTGATGAGAGCTTGGCGGGCTGCCATGATGATAAGTGCGACGAGTACTGCCAGGATCACAGCGACAAGTATTGGTACCAGCATATAAATCGATGCTCCAATGGCAGATTCAGGACCGGCGACACTGGTGTGAAAAAACACAGCGAGTCCCCCCATGGCTGCTCCGCCGGTCAGGATGGCGGTTGTGAGGTTTTTCCACGAGATGAGTTGCCAGTTGTTACTCTCTGGGCCGACTAGGCTTTTGCGAATTCCCACGAACATGTCATGTATTGAATATCCCAAGATATTGGATACATCGATCGCTAATGCGCAGATCCAGTATGAAAGGTTGACGAGGAGTGCTGCCACGACTAGCCGTGGCAGCATGCGCTTAATACCATAGTTGCTCAGCCCGACCGAAGTGATCTGAGAGTAAATGATGATCATAAATGCGATCACAAAACAGAGGTTAGCGATGTTACGCATGATGGCCCAGCCGCGGTATAGCGCACTTTCGGTAGTTGTCTGAGCTGGTCGGACAACGAGAAAGTTCGATAGCTGCTCAAACAGCCAGTCCATCGCGCCAGCTAAAAAGTTTGAGACTGGACAAACAATCCAGCCTACACCAAACGTAAACGTACCGTCACATGAGGTGGTTTTCCTGGTGCTGTTACTAGCGATACCGGCTGGATTTGTCGTAGGAGAAATCGCAATTGTTTGCGCTGCGCCACCACCAGTATAGACACCGGGTGAAGTACTCTGGTAGCTGACGAGGGTCGCAGATGAAGCAGTCTTGGCGGCATCTGCGCTGGGGAAAAAGATAAATTCGGCTACTTGACCACTCGTGGCGGTATAACCGACAGTGCCCGCAGGTTGTCCGGCGGGAAGCACAGAAGCTTTTTGGTAGGTTTTGCCATTGTAGCTAATAGATTCGCCCTGCCAGACAGCATCAACGGCATATACAGGGGTGGAGACAATAGCGATTGTAGCAAAAAGTGCCACAATCAAGCTTGTGACGCACAACGATACAGGCCGCAGCGATAGTCTACCGCGCGGAAACAGTCTGAACTTTTCCCACATATCAGCATAATTGTAACATTTTTAGAGGTGAGAGTCAACCTTTTGCCCCCAAAAAACTACTTGCAGTTTGACGCGAAAATAGTGTATGGTAAAAGTAGTTATGATAACTAATATTAGACAGATAGTTCCCCGCATATATTTGTGGCGCATCGTCGTACTAGCTATGGCGGGACTAGGAATCATCTGTGGCAATGGGGTGCACACGGCCTACGCTGAGCCCGTCGCCGCCAAGACGTACACTTGCCGCAACGAAAAAACAGTAGCACTCTACACTAATTCTTCGCTGGCAGACATCAATGCGGCGTGCCAGAAAATCGGCTCAAGCTATGCGATCGAATACACCTGCGATGACGGCAAGACCATGGTCTACACGCTCGATACATCAGCAAATAATGTCAACAAACTGTGTGCGGCTGAAGGCACGACATTTAAAAAAGCGACAGAAGTTGGCCAGCAAAACCAGAGCGGCTCAGCCGCGACGGAATGTGCGATCCTCCCCGCTGAGTGGTGTGACAGTAGTGGCGGCGATGACAATGGCGAAGGCAGCGGTATATGGAAGCTCCTTGAGTTTGCGCTGACGATCTTGACGGCAGGAGTCGGTGTGGCGGCGGTCGGTGGATTTGTCTGGGCGGCATTTCTCTATACGACAGCCAAGGATAGTGCCGAGCAAACAAAACGAGCCAAAGACATGATATTACAGATTGTGATTGGTGTTTTGCTGTACGGACTGATGTTTGTCCTGGTTAATTACTTGATTCCAGGAGGGGTGCTCAACTAATGAAACGCTACATAGTTTTGCTCGCCTCTCTCTGCGCGCTGTGCTTGACCGTTGTCAGTCCTGCGCCAGTCGTCCATGCAGCTGAGACTGCCCAAAATTGCGGCGATACGCGCCTGCTGACCTTTCCAGCATGGTATCGCAACTTGCCAGTAGATGAAGAGTGCAATATCCTCAAACCTGAGACAGCACGCAATGGCGTCAGGACATATATTCTGACGATCGCTATAAACCTCATTGAGATTCTCTTGCAAGTGGTTGCCTATGCTGCCGCGGGATATATCATCTACGGCGGCTATCGCTATATTACAAGCGCAGGATCACCCGACGGCATGGTGGTTGCGCGCAAATCGATTATCAATGCAACGATTGGCTTCGTGCTGTCGATACTATCGATCGCACTCGTCAACCTCATCATGGGAGCGATCAAATAATGAACATATTAACTACTATTGCCAAGCTTAGTGCGGAATCGATCGATTATGATGGCCCCAAGACAGCTGACGCAACATTTGCTGGTGTCCTCAACCTCGTGTATGGTGTCGCAGCAATCACCGCGGTGATTGTCATTATCATCGCGGGGTATTTCTACGTAACATCGAGTGGAGATACCACCAAGACTAAGCGCGCCAAGGATGCAATACTTGGCGCTGTCATCGGTCTAGTAGTGATTGTGATGGCATTTGCTATAACAGAATTTGTAAGAGGGAGGTTCTAGATAAATGAATCGTATCATACGAAACACACTGGCTATATGTGGCTTGACTACCCTGCTGATCGTCGCTACGCCAGCGCCGATCTATGCGATCGATGCACTCGAGACGGCATGTAGTGATACCAACAATGATAGCGAAGTGTGCAAAGCCAAGACTGACAGCGCTACCGAGATGATAAGGATTATCATCAACACATTGCTGTTTGTGCTAGCCATTATCGCAGTTATCATGATTATCACTGGAGGTCTTCGCTATACGACGTCCAACGGAGATCCATCTAAAACCAAGGCTGCCAAGGATACCGTGCTGTATGCGGTCATCGGTTTAATCGTGGCGGTGATGGCATTTCCGATTGTTAATTTCGTGATCGATCGATTTGGTACAACAACCACATCTACGACCGAGTCAACAACTAAAAAACCATAACGAAATAAGGAGAGTTTATCATGAATATTACAATCATCACACGCAAATTTATGACGTTACTTGCGCTAGCCGGTATCATATCGTTCGTCTCGGCGGGCGTTGTCGTCGTGAGTGGCAGTGCTTCTGCAATCGCAGCGCCATCAGATGCCATGCAGGAGGGTGTGGATAGCATCGGTGGCAAAGAAGCTTCCGAGTCTGGTAATCTTGGCGATTTCATAAGTGGTATTGTCAATGTACTGCTGTATATTCTTGGTGCAATCGCAGTTATCATGATCGTGATTGGCGGCATCAAATATACGACGTCCAACGGTGATGCCTCTTCGGTGAAGAGCGCCAAGGATACTATCTTGTATGCAGTCATCGGTCTTATCGTAGCTATTCTTGCTTATGCGATTGTTAAGTTCATAATAACCTCTTTTAGCGGTAAGTAATCAAAAAAACGTGTATAATAATACCGTAACCTTTAAAAACTCTCTTACTGAAAGGAAAATAGTATGAAACAGATTATCACAAAAAGCCTTCGTCGCCTTCTGGTGGTGCCGATGGCGGTACTAATAGTAGGTTTTGCCGGAGCCCCTGCTGTTGGTGCAGTTGTATTTGACAAAGGATTGGCCGAGGGTGCCCAGTCGGCTCAGGGCAAAGATCAACAAGGCACAGCTGCATGTCTTTTTGGCTCTGGTAACGGCTGTGATGCAGACAACAATATGTTCAAGACAGTGACCAACGTGTTACTCTTTATCATCGGTGCAATCGCCGTTATTATGCTAGTCATCGGGGGTATCAAGTACACCACCTCTAATGGCGATCAAGCAGCTGTTCAGAGTGCCAAAAACACAATTCTTTATGCAGTTGTGGGCATCATCGTTGCGATTCTGGCATATGCTATCGTCACCTTCGTGGTATCGAGCTTTTCGGGTAGCGCTGGATAGCCCCCTCCCCTTTTCTACCGGCACATAACATCGCCTCGCAAAGAGGCGATGTGTTATTAGGTTTTGCGATACCGACACGACATATAGTACCCCTATCACTCTCATTTTTTGTACTCTCAAAACCTGATGATCGTCAGTTTTTAGGTATACAAAATAGGGTTTGAGCTCTAAAATAGCTAGCCGCGAGGTGATCTCGTCCACATCAAGACTACCTCGCGGGGAGGTAGTCTATGAGTCCAATACAACTGGCAGCTATTGGATGGTGATTTTCTTGGCTTGTTCTTGCTTGACCTTGGTAAAGCTAATAGTCAGTAGGCCGTCTTTGAGAACCGCAGAAACCTCGTCTTCTTTGACCGGGACGGGCAATGCTAGTGTTCGGCTAAACTCACCCCAGTAGCATTCTTGAATATGCCATTGTGTGGCGTCTGAGTCATCGCCGCTTGATAGGGTACCGCTGATAGTCAAGATGCCATCAGAGATGCTGACATCGAGGTCCTCTTTGTTAACTCCAGAGGTACGTGCTTTGACAATAAGTTTTTCCTGGGTCTCGTAGACATCAACGGCGAGCTGTCCGGGGAAATCTTCCTCTGACTCCTCCCAGGTATCGTCGGTTGGCTGCTGGGTGGGTAGTGCGGCGGGTTCGGGACTGGATAAATCGTCATTCAAAAACGCAGCTGCCAACTCGTCTTCGATCAATAAATCATCATTTTGTTTGCGGGCCATGATATCCTCCACTTTCTCACGGGCTTATGGTGTATGATGAAATTATACCGAATACTTAGAGTATAATCAATATGCCAATGATGCAAAACGTAAAAAATACAATAGCTCAAGTGGTGAAAGAGATGATTTTTCCGCACTACTGTTGCTCTTGTGGTCGAATCGGGAGCATTTTGTGTAAAGGTTGTGAATATGACATCGTATGTGATCGTGAAAATATTTGTTTAGTTTGTAAGCAATTAACGATAGCAAAATGCCTGTGCTCTCGCTGTCCAGCCAGCTATACACGAGCTTTTGTTGTTAGCGCGCGTAATGGTGCAGTGGCACAGTTGATCGATCAATTCAAATTTTATCGGGCACGAGATGCCGCCTTGCCTCTTGCAGATTTGTTAGTTGCGACGATTGGGCAACTGCCACCAGAAACGGTCATTGTGCCCGTGCCTACGATTGCTCCTCATATACGTCAGCGGGGGTATGATCACACTGTTTTACTAGCCAGACGAATCGCTCAGGCAAACGGTGTTTGTTATACGCCACTCTTGCGGCGACGTCGTAATTCTCGGCAACGAGGCTCATCACGTTCCCAGCGCCAGATACAGGCACAAAGTGCTTTTGTAGCTAAGGGCAAATGCGTGCCGGACGTCCCCTACCTTATAATTGACGACATTGCGACGACAGGTTCGACTCTCGAGTATGCAGCTAGGGCACTTTATGGAGCCGGTGCTACTGAAGTATGGGTGGCCGTTGTGGCCGTTCAGCCTCTCGATTGATGCTTTCTAATCTGCTATATTTTGAAGGGTCGTTTCCGCGACAGTCTGTGACGTAAATGGGTAGATCAACGATAGAGTATAATGACAAAAGGACGAACGCGTATTCACCATATGGAGAGGTGACCGAGTGGTTTANNTTCGAATCTCGCCCTCTCCGCCAAAGTAAAACGGCCCTATTTGGGCCGTTTTACTTTGGGCTTGGTGACCTAGATATTTGTCATGCCCCCGCCAGTAGCGGTGCCGCCCGTAAAGCTGCTGATAACGAAATCAACAGCTGCATAGGCGAGAATCGCAATGATAACCCCCACGAGGGCGTAAAGAATCGTGTTTTTGGCAGCAACAACGTTGTTGGCATCACCACCAGAGGTGACATAGCGCAGACCACCTATAACGATCATAATAACCGCAATAGCACCGACGATAAACAACAGAACGTTACTGACTGTATTAAACATACCGCCATTGCCAAATAGGTTGGTTGGCTGGTCAATGCCTTTAGCACTACTGGCTCCATCTTGTAATCCCATTGAAAAAGCCCCTACGCTGACATGTGAGACTACGGTTATTAACATGCTGCAAAGTATAGCGAGAGTGGTCAGGGATTTTTTCATAGCACCTCCTACGAGAACATGGCTATATATATTATTATAACACCTATATATTTATACGTCAATAGGCATATTCATGTCTACCCTGTCTACTATACAATACTGTTCTCTCATCCGGAAGATATGCTACAATATCTCTAGTTCTTGCATTTGTCTCCAATCCCTGCGGAGGAGTACCCA
>DDER01000001.1 GCA_002336735.1 Candidatus Saccharibacteria bacterium UBA1949
AAGATCATCGACACCGAAGGTCGTGTCGACCGCTTCAAGGCGAAATTCGCAGCTGCCGAGGCGCGCAAATCTCAGCTCGCCAATAAAGCCAAAAAAACGGCAGCACGCGCTAAGCAGAAAACCACCAAAAGCGAAAACTAACGCGATTTTTAGAGGAGACTGGACGCGTGACAGTCTCTTTTGATATACAATAGGAGATATATGCCGCGAATCAATATCCAGCTCGATGAACTCATGGCCGAGAAACAAGCACTCGGTGAGTTTTTGGCGACACCAACAGCATATAACGATCCTGAGTTTTCAACCAAAAACAGACGATTCTCAGAGCTCGAAGCAATTATTGCCAAAGTGTCATACCGAGGTATGCTCGAAAAAAATCTCATTGATGCACGCGAGCTTGCGAGTAATGGCGACGAACTCGCAGAACTCGCCAAGCTCGAAATCATCGAAAACGAAGCGCGGCTCGCGACGACCGAAGATGAGTTATTCATCATGCTCACCCCGAAAGATCCCAACGACAACAAAAACGTTATCATGGAGATTCGTGCCGGCGCTGGTGGCGACGAAGCTAGCCTGTTTGCTGCCGAGCTCTACCGCATGTACTTACGCTATTGTGAAGCCCATAGCCTCAAAACCGAGCTGATGGGCGAAAGTGCCAACGATACCGGCGGCTACAAGGAAGTCATATTTATGATCCGCGGCGATGCTCCCTATTCGATTCTTAAATTTGAATCTGGCGTCCATCGTGTGCAGCGCGTCCCCGCGACCGAGAGCCAGGGCCGTATTCATACCAGTACTGTGACCGTCGCCGTGCTACCCGAAGCTGAAGAGACTGATGTCGAGATCAATCCAAGTGATCTGAGGATCGATATCTTCCGCGCTAGCGGCCATGGCGGACAGAGCGTCAACACGACCGATTCAGCCGTACGTATCACGCACGTACCAAGCGGCCTCGTCGTATCCAACCAAGACGAGAAATCCCAACTGAAAAATAAAGAAAAAGCCATGAGCGTCTTGCGCTCGCGACTACTCCAAATCAAAATTGACGAGGAAAATGCCAAGCTCACCACAGAGCGCCGCGGCCTCATCGGCAGTGGAGATCGATCAGAAAAAATCCGCACCTACAACTTCCCTCAAGACCGTATCACAGACCACCGCATCGGCTACTCGCGCAGCAATATCCCCGCTGCAATGAACGGAGATATCGATGATCTCATCGAGCATCTTCAAGCCTACGAGCGTGAACTCAAGGCCAAAAACACCCAAGCGCAATAGTTAGTTGTCTTGTGTGGAGCGAGCGCTCAAATCTCGCGCGACGAGCGCTTCGTGTCCTAAGCCTCGTTGTCCAGGGGTTCGTGCCGCAGCTTCAACTCTATTGCGTATTCTATCGGTCCATACTTGCGCAGCCACTGCTCTGTCGGGTGGTAATTCTCGATACACTGTAGGATCGACGCTGAGTCCAACTGCCAGAGCGATTTCGCCCCCTTCTCGAGGGGCGCGGCGAGGAGTAGATGACGTAGTTTCGTGTGTCGTGATGAGTGACATATTTGTTTTTTCCTTTTTAGGTGATTACGTGATACAATATAGCACATAATGTCAGAAAAGTCAATACGTTTATGGCTGAGAGAAGCAGCAAAAGAGCTGCGAGATGTCGGTATTGATTCTGGTCGACTTGATGCCGAGGTCATCCTGGCGCATACGTTACGTCGGCCGCGCACCTCCCTCCATGCGCATCTTGACGCAGATATCCCAACAAACCGACTCGAGATTGCCGATGCGAGACTCCAGCTCCGCAGAGACCGAACGCCGCTCGCCTATATTATCGGCCACAAAGAATTTTATGGTCGTCGCTTCAAGGTTACTCCCGCGACACTTATTCCCCGACCTGAGACCGAAACATTGATCGAGCTCATGCTGCGATACACTGAAGATGAATTAACACCCAAGCGCCTCATCGATGTCGGTACGGGCACAGGATGTATCGGTATCACTCTCAAGCTTGAACGGCCGCACCTTGACGTCACATTGGCCGATACCAGTCTGCACGCCCTCGCTGTTGCTAGCCAAAACGCCGCAGCACTCAATGCTGACGTCGCACCCCTCCAGAGTTATTTGCTCGATCAGGCCTCTGGTCGATATCATTATATCGCCGCCAATCTGCCCTATGTCGATACGTCATGGCAGCGATCTCTCGAGACAAATTACGAACCAGCCGAGGCGCTCTTTGCTACTGACCACGGGTTGGCGCTCATCAAAAAGCTACTGACACAAACCACCAGCCGATTACACGACAGAGGTATCGTGATTCTCGAAGCTGATCCGAGACAACATCAATCGATCATCGACTATGCGAGGCAGTATCGTCTCTCGCATATTGAAACCAGTGGATTTATCATCAGTTTGCGACGCGATGACTAGCGATATGACTCAAGCGTCAGTTTGACTGCCACTGTTTGCCGGCCGCGAAGCAGTGTTAGCTCGATGGTATCACCAGGAGCGTATTCGCCGACCAGACTAGCGACACTGCCCTTGTCGCCAACCACCACACCATTGACTTTGGTGATCACGTCTTTTTCTTTGATACCAGCCTTATCGGCTGGACCATCTGGCACGACCGCATTTCCCGACTCAGCAAACACATATGCCCCAGCTTTGACGGTCAAATTATAGTATTTTGCTACGCTTGGAGTAATCGGTACATACCTCACGCCGATATATGCACGCTGTACAGGCTTGCCAGCTAGGACGTTTTTGAGTGCACCTTTGGTACTATTGATGGGAATCGCAAACCCCATACCTTCGGCGTTGGCAGCTATCGCTGTGTTGATGCCTATGACTTGTCCAGCGAGGTTGAGAAGCGGGCCGCCAGAATTGCCAGGATTGATGGCCGCATCGGTTTGCAATAGATCTGTGAGTGTTTCTACGCTTCCGCCGCCATTTTGTGCAGCAACTGGCCGTCCAGTCCCCGAGATAATACCACTCGTGACAGTGTTTTGATATTGTCCAAGCGAGTTACCTATAGCCACCACTCTTTGGCCAACACTGATCGTCGATGAGTCGCCAAGTTCGGCCGCCTGGAGCTCAGATGCGCCATTGATCTTGAGAAAGGCGATGTCATTGAGGGGATCCGTACCGAGCACTTTGACGTTTTCGTAACTTGTGCCGTCAGCTAGAACTACCGTGACTGATTCCGCACCGCTAACAACATGCTTGTTGGTCAAAACATAGCCATCTGGGCTGACGATAATACCAGTCCCCGCCCCTTCTTGCTCGGATGGTCCAAAATACGTCATGTCAACGACTTTAGTCACGATAGAAACAACACTTGGAGAAACCTCGCGCGCCACGGTCGCAACAGCCATCTCTTCGCTCGTCACTTTTAGATTGCCGTCATCTGCCACTGTCGCGCGCTGCGTCACACTACGAGACCCATGGTTAAAGAGCGTTGATAATAATGGCGCAGCCCACAACCCTAGTAAAAACATGACTGCCATCACGATAAGTGAAAGACCCAGCTTATAACGAAAGCGGCGCTTTTTCGCAGCGTGAGCCGTATTTGCTGCCTGTTTTGGCGGCGTAGTTGTTGGGGTATTAGATTCCACCCTGTCCTCCATTAAGACTATTAAAGAATATCACTAGTGTCAAAATTGTGATGACCGAAAAAATCGTTGGCAGCATGATATCTACCCAGCGTACCGTACCATGATCAAGCTTGCTCTTATAAGCTCGCTCCATGATAAAACTCATAGCCGTAGCAACCACCGCCAGCTGTACTAGCTTTACTCCACCAAATCCCGGCAGCTGATAGACAAATATCCAGTGATACGCAACCCACCCCAACTCTGCTAGGAAAAACCCCCAAATCAGGCTATATATGCTGATTTTTTGCTCCTCATACGCAATCAGAACATGTCGTGCGGCACTGTATCCGATCACCCACATGCCAAGCACAAACCACTCAACGTCCCAACTGGCAGATACTGTACACAGCGCTGTCACACCGAGAAATACTGCAATTCCAGCCTGGGCGATCATATATGAACGTCGTGAGCATGGTTTGACTCGCAGCAACCAGTAGATATAGAGAATTGAGAGAAGAAGCTGCAACCATAGCTCCCCCATTGCCGCATAGAGCAATACCACTACACTCAAGCTGACAATAAGATCGACGGTATTGGCGAGGATATTGGCCTTCCAGAATCGAGGTCGCACGGCAAGTACTCGCCATTTGCTGAGAACTGCCAGAAGATAGGCCAACCAGGGTGAGTTCATGACCAACACAATAAACAAAATACCAACGGCTAGCCCAACATTCAGAACAATATATGCAAACTCAGCAAGCTTAGAACGGCGACGAGATGATTTGAGTAGCTCCATAGTATTATTTATTATAGCACTATTGAGTGGCGGCCTCGACAGCCTGCGCCTTACCAAGAATGATGATGAAATTAGTTTCTAACTCCGGCGGTACTGGCGGAGCGGTCGTCAGTACTTTGCTCGCAAAAAGTTGTTCAAGCTTCGCCCGAGAAGCCGACTTGTCCTTGGCAGCATCTGAATTGCGCGAGATCTGATAAACCTGTGTGCTGACGACGTCATTTGTTGGTGCATTACCAATACGTGTCACATTCATCCCAAGTGAAGCTAGCTTATCGGCCTCTCTCTGCGCCGCACCCGCAATACCAGAGCCATTCAGAAGAATAACCTTTGCCCCCTCTTCAGTAACTGGCGTGGCGTTCATTTTTTTCTTAATAAGTGCCCGTAGTTGTGCAAAGCTATATTTGCCCGCTGTTGGCTGCGCACTAGTTGTCATAACACCTTCTTCGAGTAAATCAATGCTTTTAATAGCTGTTGACGGTAGCGTATTGCCAAGCTCAATAAGAGTACGGATTTCCTTGGTCTCAAAATTAGTACGCAAATTATTACCGAGCGCATCAATAATACTGGTGACCTTGCCAAAATTGGTCAGCGTACCAATGCTGGTCGCCTTTTCCTTCAACGCAATGACGATTTTTTGTTGGTTTTTCTCGCGCTCAAAGTTTGAGTTAGGAAATCCCCAACTAATATCAGTATCACCCCGAGCCTGCGCAAGATAGAGTGCGTGTTCGGCGTCTAAATTAACTGGTCCATTGGGATAATCAATAAAATGTCCGCGCGGCGGGCAATTCCTAAGCCGTTCCGCACGGGTGGCTCCACACTTCCAGTCGAAATTACCATCCATCTGACCCCGCGGATCAGGACTCTCAATTGTTACCGTAATACCATCGACTGCTTTGACAAGATCGCGCATAACAGTATAATTCACCCGAGCACTATACTGGATGTCAAGCCCCGTGACATTGCCAATAAGTTGGCGAATCGCTAATTGACGTTCTTCTTCGGCGGCTGGGCTAGTATAATTATCGTTAACGCAGTGAAAAAAAGCGTTGATTTTTCCAGCATAGCCAGGTATGCAAGCCCGCCCATATTCCACCTCTAAATCCCTAGGGATACTGAACATGTAAGCGTTTTTCGCTTTTTGATCGAGGCTAATGATCATGATAGAATCCGTCAACCAGCTTGCCTCATGGCCGGGATCATCCTCTGAAGTTCCAAGAATCAAAATATTACTGCGACCATTCTCATCCATCTTGAGTGGTTGGTTCTGGACCAAGCCAAATATGTCACCCTTGAAAATATGGTTACTTGCCATCAGTGTTTTATACCCCATCCAGCCAATCCCGATGATCACTACTATACCGAGCACCGTCAGGACTCGTTTGATGATCTTTTTGCGCTGTAGAGGTTTTTTGGATGTTTTTTTCTGAAGAGTCGAGTAAGTACTAGCATCGATTTGACTCAAAGAGGCATCAATATCCATGCGGCTGACAGCCTCTCGAGGAGACTCCAGACCAGTGTTTTGCTGACTTAGCTTCGGGTTCGGCAGGCTTGTCCGAGCATCGCTAGGCGACTCTTTGATAGAGCCAGGAGCAAGAGGAGCATGATATCCCCCCATTTGATTGCCACGTTGCCGCGGCACAAATCCATCGATAGAACTTTTTTTATTCATAGCACTCTCTCTATAATACCGCAATTATCAGTGTTTTTGAACTATTCTTATGTTTTCCGGGTGAGGTGTTTTGAGTCGCTATGTAGTATAGTAAGTGAAATGGAGCTCGTCAAAACCACTCATAAATCAATAATCAAAGATGTCCTCAATGTGATTGTTTTTGTAGTCAGCGTCATGGCTGGTACAATTTTTATCAACACATTTATCATGCAGAGTTTTAGCGTCCTTGGCCCTAGTATGGAGTCGACGCTGTACACTAATGACCGTTTGGTTATCAATCGTATCCCTGCAACCATTGCCTCAATCCAACGCAAACCATATATCCCAGCCAGAGGACAAGTCATCGTCTTTCGTAACCCTTCATTGCAATCTGACACCAGTGATGAATTCATTGTCAAGCGCGTCATTGCATTTGCTGGCGAGCGCGTGACAGTCATAGACGGCACACTCACCGTGTATAATCCCGAACACCCTGATGGTTTTCAGCCCGATACCACCACGAGTGGCCCAAGCTCACCCACTAGTGGCCAAGTAGATATGGTCGTCCCTGATGATACACTATTTGTGGCAGGCGACCATCGACAAGATGGCTATTCACTTGACTCGCGCAATGGGCTGGGCGCCATACCCCTATATGATGTCGTCGGTCCAGTCAGTATCCGAATCTTTCCTTTTGATAAGATTCGCACTTTTTAGGTTGACTATTGAGTCAACATATCATTGAGCCGCAGAAACTCTTTTTCGGTTTTGAACTTGAGAACAATCTGACCCCCACCTCTGCTATTGGTTTTGACGGTCACTGGCGTCTTAAATCGTCGCACGAGACACTCTACTTCTTCCCTGTAGGGCGTAAGCGCCGTAATAGCCTCTTTTTTCGCCGGGATGATCGTCTTGCCTTGCTTTTTATACTCAACGACAAACTGTTCGATCTTGCGCGCACTCCAATCGTCTTTGATTAAAGTTGGCAATACACGGCTAATCGTCTCGTGGTCTACCCCTAACAGCGGACGAGCCTGACCTTCAGTCAGTGCTCCGCTAACTAGCTCTTTTTTCACGATCTCTGGCAGGCCCAAAAGCCGTAAACGATTACTCACTGCGCTTGCCGAGTTCAGACCGACCCGCACCGCAATCTCATCCAATGTCATATTAAATTGGTCACGCAACTTGAGATAGGCAGTGGCAACTTCAAGCGGGTTCAAGTCCTGTCGCTGGAGATTCTCAATAAGCGATATCTCGAGTTTGTGTTGATTGCTCAGTGTTCTGACAAGTGCGGGTATCTTGTGCGCTCCAGCGAGCACTGCCGCCCGGTACCGGCGCTCACCAGCAACGATCATATAGCCATCTGTATGGGGCGTCACGACAATCGGTTGCAAGATACCATGCTTGCGAATAGATTCTGCTAATTCCTCTAGAGCTATCTCATCAAAGGTACGGCGCGGCTGGTCAGGATCAGCAATAATCTCATCCAGCTTTATCGTTCGGAGATCGCTGATTTTCTCATCCTGTTCGGCGGTAGGGTCAAACGATTCATCCAATAGCTCGGTTGGAATCAATGATTCAAATCCACGCCCTAATCCTCGTCTTGTTGCCATATGCTTGACCCCTTCCTACCCTATGCGCTCTATTAGTTCTTTAGTAGCTGATTTATATGCTCTCGCACCTTTCGAGAAACGATCATATGCGCCAATCGGAACGCCATGGCTAGGCGCTTCGGCTAGGCGAACATTACGCGGGATCGTCGACTTAAATACCTTACCCGGAAAATGTTTCTTAATCTCGTCGTGCACCTGCGCACTCAGTGACGTACGGTTGTCGACCATCGTTGGCAAAACCCCGATAAGATCAAGTGTAGGGTTCATACCGCCCCTGATGAGCTTCATCGTTTCGAGAAGTTGGCCTAAGCCTTCAAGCGCATAAAACTCCACCTGTACCGGCAGTAACACGTAGCGCGCTGCAATCAACGCATTGACTGTCAGTAGACTAAGGCTTGGCGGACAGTCGATCACTACATATTCATAACGTGAGATGTCACTGCACGCATTTTTGAGGCGAACAAACTTGTGCTCCATTTGCGCCAGCTCTACTTCGGTATTAGCAAGCTGTGGCGTACTGGGGGCAAGAAACAGATTACTGTGGGGCATATCGATCACGCATTCACTCAACTTTGACTTGCCCATGATGACGTCCGACATCGTCTTGCGCAACGACTGCTTATCAACGCCTAGCCCGCTGGTAGCATTGCCCTGAGGATCAAAATCAATTAACAGCGTACGATGACCTAGCTTGCCCAAATAGTAGGCGATGTTGATCGAACTAGTCGTTTTACCTACTCCGCCTTTTTGATTTGTCACCGCAATAATAGTCGTCACAATATGTCTATTCCCCTTATTGTGACTATTATAGCATTTTGGCACGAGCACTATCAAACAATCTAGTCCTCACTATGTTCCCGGACAGAATTCTGGTCACTATCTTATCGAAACGATCTGGAGTTTCGTGTATTTCTGACGGTGGCCAACTTCTTTGTGGACACGTTTTTTGCTTTTGTAGCGGATGACTCGTAGTTTGTCGCCAGCGATTTTTTCTTCGACAACTTTGGCAACGACCTTGGCGCCACTCACTAGCGGCGTTCCAACTGTCACCTTTTCACCGTCGATCATCATCAGCGCGTCGAGCTCGAGCTCTTTTGTACCTTCAGGGAGGAGGTCCACCATGAGGGTCTCTTTTTCGGTGGCAATATATTGTTTGCCGCCTAGCTTTATGACTGCTTTGATCATTACGTTCCTTTTATTCCTTTACATGAATATCGTTATCTATGCTAACAGATAGCAGCCATCTTGTCTAGACTGTTGGTGCCGCGCCGTTACAATGAGTTTTGGCTAAAACCGTATTGTTCGCCCGCAGCCAGCCTTCAACCGTGCCGCAGTCGAGGTATTGGCCTGCGGCCGTGACGACGCGTAGCGTGCCGCCACCAGCAACGTATTGATTGATAGGGTCGATGATATAGTATTCACCGTCGTGTTCGGTTTTTGTGAACTCGTAGATGGCTTTTAGTAGTGGGTAGCTAAGAACGTATTTGCTGATATTGACTAGGGTGCCAACGGCGGTTTCGACCGAAGGTTTTTCAACGATACCGGTGAATTCTTGGCGCTGGTTGGTGGTGATCAGACCGTATTTGTACACCTCGGCCTTTGGTACTTGTGCCCCCAGCATGGCCCCATCCACGCCAGCGCTGGCCTCGATGAGTCGTTGGATATCTGACTGGCCGTGAGGGTTGTAGGTAAAGTCATCACCCATGAGCACCACAGCCGACTCACCGTCGGCTAGTTCGCGAAAGGCCAGGCCAACAGGAATAGCCGTGCCATACTTACCATAGCTGGACTGCACAATATAGTGCAGGCTGGCCTTGGGCGGCGCAATACTAGGCAGCAGATTTTGTTTGCCGGCACGACGGAGGTAGTCGTTGAGGTCGATATTGGTGCGATAAAAGTCATGCAGTTGGGTGCTTTGCTCGCCAACAATAAAATAAATATCGGTAATACCAGCAGCAATACAGTCTTGCACCACATAGTCTACCACTGGGCGATTGCCGACTGGCAACATGCATTTTTCGATAGCCTTGGTAATAGGCAGACGACGCGTGCCCCAGCCAGCCACCGGAATAATTGCTTTGGTAATCATACTACTAGCTAGTATAAGTTAATCGTTTGAAAAGGTGAACCACTCGGGGTCTTTTTCGATATCAGCGGTGACTTCGTTCCAAAAGTTTTCTAGTCCTACAACATCTGGTTCGTTAGATAGGGTCCACGCATTATCAGGGTGCGTGGCTTCAATAGCCTGAATTAGCTCATCATCGTCAGCGGGTACCGGGCTAAACGCCATCTGGCCCTGCTGACTGCGCGAGGGTGATCGGTGAAAAAAATGGGGTTGTTTGAGTTGAAGCATATTGGTGTTATGGGGCTTATACTTTTATTTAAGCACAAGCTGCATGAAAAGTCAAGAACGCGCCTAGTTATCGATTTTATGTACGGCCACTGACACATCAATACCGTCGACTTTGCTGGTGGTAGTAGTGTGATCGGTGGTGAGTTTGTGGTCGACAGCCAACGTTTCGGCCATGATGATAGTGGAAAACTCGGCAATAGCCTGCCGTAGCTCAGCATCGGTCGTGCCAATAGTCAGGTAAATACGGTCGTCGACCTGCAAGCCAGCTTGTTTGCGGGCGTTTTGGACCACCCGGATGGTTTCGCGCATCAGCCCTTCGCGGCGCAGCGGTGGGGTGATGGTAGTGTCCAGCTGGAGGTCGATGGCTTTTTGGGTTTTGGTTTCTTCGCTATATGCAACTGTTACGTCTTTGACATTGACTTCGTCCTTGATGATAGCCAGGTGCTCGTCTTGTAAGCGCACGCCCTCGCCATCGACTTTGATATGCAGACTAGCCAGTGGCTGGCGGATTTTGATACCCGCCCCTGCTCGCAATGCTAGGGCCTCGTTGACGATGGTACGGACATCTGCCATACGGCTGATCTCTAGCTGGTTGACGCGGCCAGCTGACAGCCAGTCTTGCAAATGGACCGATTGGCTGTCACCTGTCAGATTGTGATATAGTTCCTCGGCCAAAAACGGTGTAAATGGCGCCAACACGTAGGTAAGCCGCACCAACACGTAGTGTAGCGTGGCGTAGGCATCGTTTTTGTCGGCGTCGTCTTCGCTTTTCCAAAAACGGCGGCGACTACGGCGCACATACCAGTTGCTGG
>DDER01000018.1 GCA_002336735.1 Candidatus Saccharibacteria bacterium UBA1949
TCGGAACAGAGGGTCGTAGGTTCGAGTCCTTCCGGGTGTACCACATAAATAAGATCACGCAAGTGGTCTTATTTATGTATGGGAGGATGGTATAATACGCCTATCATGCGTAGTGCAAAAAACAAACAATATCTTCGTCGATTCTTATTCATAAAAGAAATCATCATGCTGACACTAGTCGCCGGCAGCCTCGCGCTACTAGGTCTCGAACACCTAGAACGGCTCAGTCATGATCAGCTGTTGATGGTCGAGATATACGAGATAGTTGTCGCACTTATCTTTGCCGGTGAGTTTGTATTTGAGTGGTATTTTGCACGCGACAGAGGACATTATATCAAATACCATTGGTTTTATTTACTGGCAGCCATTCCTATCCCGACCCAATCATTCGCAATATTGCACGGTGTTCGCGCGTTGAGGCTTCTCAAATTGCTCAAAATCTTTGCTCACTTGCGCTACGAATACAATACTTGGCTATTCGACAAGCAGGAGAGGACCGAGGTATACTGATCATAGTATGAACACTATTCCCAACTTATCGCTCGCTAATTACACCTCATTTCGTTGCGGAGGAGCCGCCGAAACTGCCGTATTCTTTGATACGATCAACTCCAACAGCAAAACAATCACCGCCCTTTCAAAACCACTCCATGTTCTCGGGTTTGGCAGCAACTCTCTCGTGTCTGACGCAGGGCTACCTGGTACGACCCTAATACTGCGCACGGGGAGTATCGAGCGCCACGAGAATGTACTTGTCGCAGATGCTGGCGTGTGGTGGGATGATCTAGTCACGTATGCAATTGACCGGAGCCTCTGGGGACTTGAATTTACCAGTGCTATCCCGGGGAGTGTCGGTGCAGCGGTCGTCGGCAACATCGCAGCCTACGGAATGGCTGTCAGCGACACGCTCGCATGGGTTGATGTCTTTGACACGACGAGCGGATCGACGGAGCGTTTAGCGGCTGATGCATTAGACCTCGAATACCGCATGTCCCGTCGACTCCAGCATCACCGCGAACTCATCGTTATGCGAGCAGCATTTGCACTGTCTGATCGACCTACCAAGGATCTTGAATACGAATCAGCCGCAACTATTGCGAGAGAGAAATCGTACGATCTGTCGACACTCCAGGGTCGTCGTCAGACGATTATCGACGCACGTGCACGAGCTGGATCGCTCTGGGACTACCGTGATGATTGCGCCGCAAGAACCGCCGGATCGTTCTTTCGCAACCCGCTTGTCGATGCCGAAACTGCCGAGCGCATCATGGATTTCGATGAAACTGGCAAATCCCACGAGTTATTACGTACAATGAACCAGCTACATGGCGGTTCTAGCCGGCGGGTTTCAGCGGCTCTTGTCCTGCTTGCTGCTGGATTTTCACGCGGCCAAACATGGGGTGATGTCAGACTGCACCCTTCAAATCTTCTCAAAATCGAAAATATAGGTCATGCTTCCGCTCAAGAAATCTACACTGTTGCTCAAGAGATCATACTGACAGTCAAAAAAAGATTGGATATTGATATTGAGCCGGAAGTACGCTTCCTGGGCTCATTCGCCTAGCTATTGCTTGCATATCATGCGAAAACAGCTTATGCTAAATCTATGACTACTCGTATGGGCTTCACTCTGGTCGAGCTCATGATTGCAATCGCTATCATGACCATTTTACTCTTGATGGGCCTGCTCAACCTCACCAATACTGAAGCGCCCGCCCGTGATGAAGAGCGCAAGACAGATGCAACCAACATCAGCATGGCACTAGAGCGTATCTATGAGTCGGGCAATCCTCGCTACTCCCTGAGCGCAGGCCGCTATCCATCAACAGGTGAGCTAAATACCGCTATCGCCAATGGTACACTTGACAATGATTTTTTGCTTGAAGCCAATAAGACTGACTTCTACTACAGTTTTAATAAGGATCAGCGCTCTCTGATACTGAAGACCGGTAGCAACATAGATACGATACCCTCTATCACTAACTTGCAGATTATGTATGAACCCATCTATCGGACGACTAGTGGTGGCTGGGAGTTGTGCACGCTCAGTACCCAAGATTGTCGACGATATAACCTCTACTATTTGCTCGAACGTAAAGATCCTGGCGCAACGACTGGACCATTTGTCAAAACTATCCGGAGCACCATGCAGCAATGATCGCACGGCCAAAAGCAATAAGTGATGGGTTTACGGCAGTCGAGTTGCTTGTGACATTATTTATAGGATTGATTTTTATTATTTTGGCGCATCAAATCTACATCGTTGGCGTACGTGACAGTGCAGCTATTAGACAGCGAGTACAAGCGAGCAACTATGCCTACAATGCCATCCAGACACACCCTATACCTCGACCGTGTACGGCATCTACCTATGCACCTGTTGCCATACCTAGCGGTAACAATGTTCCCCCAGGATCAACCATAGCCTTTGAGCTTGCCTGCCCCTACGGCAACGATGGACTCACTCGTATTACAGCAATCATTAGGTACAAGGAAACTACCCTGACACATGCGTACATTAAATAGTAGCGCCGCCGACCGAGATACCCCAGGGTTTACCCTCGTGGAGATGCTTGTGATTGCGCCAGTGATGATACTCATCATCGCCGCATTTATCACATTTATTGTAGGTGTCGTGGGTGAAATGCTCGTAACGAGTGAGTATAATCGTCTCACTCTTGAGACAAGTACAGCGCTCGCTCAAGCGCAGCAGGATGTCCACTGGAGCGTACAGCTTCTCGATAGCACTGGCCCTGTCCCCAGCCCACAGGGTAGAGACAGCACGGCGACTCCCTTTAATGCTAGCGTGACTGATCAAGGCGCCAACAATACCCTTGTCACCTCACAGTTTGCTACTAACAAAAAATACGAAGATCTATCCCGCGAACTTATTCTCTACGCCAATACCCCGACATATGGATTAGCCTGTACGTCACCAAGTATCAAAAATAATAAAGCCTTTCAGCATCAAGTAGTGTACTTCTTACAGCAAAACGCAGGTACCAGTCCTACCACATATACGTTGTGGCGCCGTACAATTATCCCTCCCTATATTGTTCCTGCTAATCTAGCTCAACCATCAACCGCACTCAATGCCGTCTGCCAAACCCCCTATCAGCTCAATACTTGCGCCCTAGACAAGACTGCATCGATCTGTGCTGCCAAGGATATGAAGCTCATGACCAAAGTGTCTAAATTTAGAGCATATTATTACCTAACACCCGACGACATCACGCCCATCACTAACCCAAGTCTCATTCCCAGCGCAAGGGCTGTTACTCTCTTGCTTGAATCTATCTCAAGTGTTGCTGGTCGCGAGATCAAACATGTAACCTCTCTCCGTATCGATATCATGACAGCATCGTGGTAATACAATAAAAGCTTGTGTTTATATCGTTAACGTAGTATTATCAGGAGGTAGAAAACATCATTAATTAGGGGGCTATAAAATGACTCTATCGAATATCAACACTAAAGAACGCGGTTTCACGATCGTCGAGCTCTTGATCGTCATCGTGGTTATCGCCATCCTGGCAGCTATCACCATCGTTGCGTATAACGGTATCCAGAACCGCGCGAAGCTCGCTCAGTATCAATCTGATGCAAGCGGTATTGTCAAGGTTGCGGAAGCAGCAAATGCCCGTGAGGATTCACCAGGCTACCCTGCTAATGCTGCTGCGTTCACCGCAACAGGAGTTGATGCTAAATTACCACAGAATGTCCTTGTAGCGGCGACCGCCGGCGCGGCGACCGAGAATAGCACTGGCGCAAACGGATCTCCCACGATCGCAAGTAGCGTCAAAACTTACAAATGGGTCACTTGCGGAACTGCACCGAACATCACTGGCATAAGGGTCTACTATATGGACCCAACCAAAGGCGGTGATACGGCTGCAGGCAATCTTAAATCGGCTATCGCTGGGACAGGTTGTTGATCTAAGCACAGTCTAGTAGTCTATATCTATGCAATAGCTCGGATCACTCCGAGCTATTGCTATTTATTATTAAAAAGCAAGGCCTTTACTACTAGTATCATCGTGTTAGCCGGTACATCCTGCGACTCGTATGGCTTTAAGAGTCTGGCGTCTTCAGCTTGGCGACGAGCGCGCTCACGTCTTTTTTGATCGCTGTGAGTGCGTTTGGCTGGTCAACAACTCGGCGTATTATCTCAGCGAGTTCGATCATGTGCTCCTCGGTGGCTCCGCGTGTCGTGATGGCTGGCGTACCGAGGCGTATACCACTTGGTTTGAACGGCGGTAGCGGATCGTTCGGTACACTATTGGCATTGAGCGTGAGACCCACGGCATCGAGACGACGCTCAACTTCTTTGCCATCAATTCCGAAGCTGCGATAGACATCAGCGAGTATCAAATGATTGTCTGTACCGCCACCCACTAGGAAGAACCCGTGTTTCTTCAATTCTTCAGCGAGTACATGAGCGTTCTTGATGATTTGTTCTGCGTACTGGCGAAACTCAGGCTGCATGGCTTCGTGAAATGCCACCGCTTTGGCAGCGATCACATGCATATGCGGACCGCCCTGCGTGCCCGGAAACACCGCACGATCGATAAGCGTGGGAATATTCTCGATAGTTTTTTCGGGTGCCTTGAGCGGGCTTGAGACGTTGCCCCGCGATAGTATCATACCGCCGCGCGGCCCGCGAAGCGTCTTGTGGGTCGTGGTGGTGATGACATGGAATCCGTAGTCAAATGGATTTTTGACGACGCCAGCCGCAATTAGCCCAGCAATATGCGCCATATCGGCGACTAGCAGTGCGCCGACTTCCTCGCCAATTTCGGCAAATTTTTGGTAGTCAAGCTCTCTAGGATATGCACTAAATCCTGCCATGATAAGTTTTGGCCGATGCGTAAGCGCCAAGGCGCGTAGCTCATCATAGTCGATTTCCCCTGTCTCGATATTTTTGACACCATAGGGGACAAAATTATACAGATGCGCACTGCGCGTCACCGGCGCCCCGTGCGTCAGATGCCCGCCGTGGCTCAAATTCATAGCGAGTACAGCGTCACCAGGCTCAAGCCATGCGTAGTAGACCGCTTCATTGGCTGGCGCTCCGCTGTGCGGCTGGACATTAGCATGATCAGCCTTGAATAACAGCTTGGCGCGATCGATAGCGAGCTGCTCGACTGCATCGGTATTGTCTTGGCCTCCGTAGTAGCGTTTCGTCGGATAGCCTTCTGAGTATTTGTTGGTAAAGACGCTACCCATCGCATTGAGCACATCGCGACTGACATAATTTTCGCTTGGGATGAGCTCGATGCCTTCGGCCTGACGTTTCACTTCTTGCGCTATAAGTTGGCGCACTTCATCATCAATCATAATTCCTCCTAAAATAATTTCCGTCACTCTCACTGGATAAATAGAAGCTCTAGATCATAGATATATTATACACGACCCTGCACAATTTCTCCTGCCGCCGGCATATCACGCAGAATTTTAAGCAAATTATATCGTCTATGATATAATCTATCCATGACCAACAAACCATACCTCGAAAAAATCGGCCAGCTCATCCAAGAGACCCGTCAGAGCCGCAACATGACACAAGCCGAACTTGGCGAGGCTATTGGCACGAGCCAGAGTGCAATTAATCGCATCGAAAATGGCGGTCAAAATATCAGTCTTGAGATGATCGCTCGCATCAGCGAAGAATTATCGAGCGATATTGTGCGGCTCAATCAGTCGGGCAAAATGAACTATGTCATCAATGGCGGCAAAAAACTACATGGCTCAATCGAGGTTAAAACGAGCAAAAATGCCGCGGTCGGACTGCTCTGCGCCGCACTCCTCAACAAAG
>DDER01000020.1 GCA_002336735.1 Candidatus Saccharibacteria bacterium UBA1949
CAACTTCGATATTGTAGGGAAGTGCCGCGAGATGAATTCGTGTAATTTCTTTCATAACCTTTCCTTATAATTTCTTTAGTGTTTTGTGCAATTGCTCGATATGTGTATGCATAGATTTTGCGACGTTAGATCCGTATTCTGTCACGCGATAATATTTGCGCGGCGGCCCTTGCTCACTCTCTTGCCACTCGTGTGTTAGCAATCCGTCTTTTTGAAGACGATTGAGTAGCGGATAGATCGTACCCTCGACTACGACAAGATCGGCTGCCTGAAGTTGCTTGATGATATCGCTCGTATATTTGGGCCGATGCGCGCACACACGTAGCACGCAATACGCGAGAAATCCTTTGCGCAGCTGGGTCGCGAGGTTCTCGGCATATTCGTCGGCAGGTCTCATACTGATACGTTCTCCTTTCCGTTAGATACGTGTTTTGTATAGTTCTATGTTATACAAGGTAGTATGGTTTGTCAACAACGTTACCCATTCATTTCATGAATGTACATTGTCTGTATCTTGGCGTACGATATCTACCCTTCTCGAGAAATGATTATCTGAAGGCGTCGACTCCACCACCGGAGGTAATTTATTTTGAGCTAAATTGAGTCAGCGGGATTGTCGACGTATTTACCAGACGCCGATAGATCGTAACAGACTTCACCTTGTTTGTGCTGGCTCGTATCGATACCCCCATACGATCGACCATACGAATCATAGCTGACGCCGGACGATTCCCTGTATGTCCCCGTGGATTTCTTTTCGACTCTGTAGTCCACGCACAGCTTGTAATAGTATGTTTTTGGTGTTGTAGGCTGCACAGTAATCTTTTTGGCGCTGAGGTTTTTATCGAGCTTGGTCTGCAGATCAGTAACACCCGTCGCACCATTAGTCGCAGGCTTAGTATTGGGCGTGTAACGCACCAATCTATCTGCAATCATTTTTTGGACTTTTCCTGATGAATATGAGTCGTATTTTGAATATTCGACATCACGTAATGTTTCGGGCAACTTATCGTTGTTACTCACATAGGTATTGATGTTGCCCACAAGTGTCGGCAACGCTTCTTCGATCAAGCGATCCTGCTTGGTCAGCGCGGCTTGAGCCGCTGGGCCCGCAATACCAGCAATGATAAATATGAGCGAAACAACACTCATGACCACCCAAAAAATCTTTCGCAAATGCCGCATCCTACCGGCGAACACAATGCGCACGACTAATGCAGCAAACACTACCGTCATGACCAACGCAGTATAGAGAGCGACTTTGGGACCCTCTAGGCTATCCGTGGAGGTACTATTGAGTGTCATGTAGATGACCATAAACACCGCCGCAACAAGCGCACCGACTCCAGCGAGCGTATAAAGTACTGCGTGAATCAGCATGATGACCGACGCAGCACGAGTTTTGTGAACTGGCTCGTAACGAGAGTAGAAATAATCCGTCATGAGCGAAATAAGCAGGAATACGACGACAGATGCCAACGGGTACGGCAACATGTCGCCCCACTCCGCGGTACTATCAGCACCGGCTACCCAAAAACCAAACATCATGGCCACAAGCCACAACAGAGAAAAAGCACCCCATCCCCAGAACGCATATGTCAGCCACTGAAGTACCAAACGAGCAGGAGTATTAACAAGAGGCATCGGTGAAATAGTCATCGTCCCAGACTCAACCAAGACATCATCGACTAGCTTTTTTTCAATAACTGATTGCTGCATCGTTGCTGACTGCACTCGCCGTACCGGAACACTGTTAGTGACAACCTCAGAAGAAGTAAGTGTACTATTATCCTGTATTGCTTCATCAAGATTGCTACTCATAATTCTCCTTGTGATTATCTGTCGTGCCTAGTATAACAAAACACTCTCACGCTTAGCGAGAGTGTTTTAGCTATTTGCTAGCAAAAGCAGCCGAAACTAGACGTCAGTGCGAGGTGCGCTGAGCGTGAAAAGTTTTGATACACCCCAAGCGACCAATGAATATACAGCAATCGCTACAGCACTGGCTGTATCGAAAAAGAATTGCCCGCCGTATGAAGGTGTTTCAAAAATACCAGCAAATGGAGCCGCAAACACACCGGACACCGCATAGACAAAGTCAACAAAGCCTGAGTCACGATTAGCACCAAGCATCAATAACACGAGGCGAATAAGCAGTAGTACGATAATAAATCCAGCAATATACCAAATGATGCGTTTTGCTATCACGCGGCTGTCAACCGTAGCATCATTGCGAGTCGCAACAGTCTGACGTTGTACACTCGTCGCACCGTCTTGCACCTCAGTACTGCGTACTTCAGTCGTTTGTCTTTGTTCGTCCATAGAGAAAGCTCTCCTGTTTATAAATGATTGTGTTTCGTATTATACGACAAACAACTTCTATTTATGTAAAATAAGTTACAGTTATACCAATGCCTACAGCTCGACATCCTCAGGCAGTCGCGCCAAACGACTTGCAATGTACGAACGGAGTTCATCAATCGAACGTTCACGCTCCCATGAGAGTTGTTCGACGTTCTGCGTGATAGTGATGGCTTCCATTTTATCTGCTGGTTCCTTTTTTTGTTTTTAATGATCTATTTCAATATTAGCATAAGCTTTACATTTTGTCAATAGTTTTGTATATACTCGTGTTGACGTTCTCAAACTGCTTGTGTTATAGTGCACAAAGAGGCATTCTCAATACAAAAATATCATGGAATTATTGACCAACATAGCTGTTATCACACTTGCAGGATTAGTGCACGCCAGCTTTCAGCTTAGCGTTAGTATGATAACGCTGCTCAGTGGTCATCATTTTGGTACAAAAACTAATACTCGACGTATTGCCGCCTTGACGAGCAGCTTCGTCGGTGGCAGCCTGGTTGGCACCCTACTTGTGCTGGCAACTGTTTGCTATGTCATACTCGTCAAGCTACAGTTTACGCCGCTCTCTATTATCTGGGTGGTGAGCTGTAGTATTGCGCTTGGGACAGGCATATGCATCTGGGCACTGTACTATCGACACGGTAGCGGCACTAGCCTGTGGCTGCCTCGTACTCTTGCCCGCTACATCCATGATCGAGTCCGCGCCACGCGTCTAGCTGGTGAAGCATTTGGGCTTGGTGTGTCGAGTGTACTTGCGGAAATCATGTTTATCCTTGCGCCCACTCTCATCGCAGCACTGATAATCGTGCAGCTCAATTCCACTCATCAACTTATTGCCCTTGGCTGGTACGCATTGATCGCGAATCTTCCCTTGATCATTATCTGGCGACGCATCACGACCGGCTATCCTATCAGTCGTATCCAATCCTGGCGAGAACACAACAAGCGATTTATGCAATTTGCAGCCGGCAGCGCCCTTATTGTGATGGCGAGCTATCTCTATACCACTCAGGTCATCGCACGTATTGCCAGCGCAGGAGGAGCATAATGAGTCTGGCTGTTGACATCGTCAAGCGCAATCAGCGTAAACAATCGTTTGACCAAGATAAGCTACGGCGTAGTTTGCAATTAGCCTGTCTCAGTGTCCAGACACCAGAAGGCGCAGCCGATATGGCTGCTCGCAATGCCTGCCATCACATATTGATCTGGCTAGAGAATAAGCCGGAAATTACTAGCCACGATTTGCGCCGCAAGGCTGCCGAAGCATTAGCACCATTTTATCCCGAAGCTGCCTACATATATCAACATCACCACCAGATACTATAAGGAAACGCCATGCCCAAGAAACATACATTTGACTACGACTTGATCGTCATCGGCAGTGGTGCCGCTGGCTCTGCGGCGGCGACTATCACTGCCCGCGCCGGGAAACGAGTTGCGATTATCGAAGCAGACGTCTTCGGCGGTGACTCGCCTAACCACAGTGATGTGCCCATGAAAGCCCTCCTCCACGCCGCCCAATTATATGATGAGGCCCGTAATGGTGTGCGATTTGGCCTACGCTCTGGTACGCTCGGATATAGTTTTCCGAGCTTGAGGGCCTGGAAGGACCAAGCTATCCAACGCACCGGCACCAGTGGCAACCGAAAATATTATGAATCTCAGGGTATTGACACCTTCCTCGGCCGAGCCTATTTTCTCTCACCCAACGAAATTACTGTCAACCGACGTCGACTCTCGAGCGCGCACTTCCTCATCGCCACTGGCTCGCATTGGGCTGCCCCGACCATCCCGGGCCTAGCCGACCTTTCGTACTTGACGCCTCATACATTGCTCGAGACCATCCGCCCACCTAAGAGTCTATATATTGTTGGCGGTGGCTCAGTCGGTATTGAAGTCGCGCAACTTATGGCAACATTTGGCACTAAGGTTTATGTCGCTGAGACAGCGGGCCGAATCCTACCTGAGGAAGAGGAAGAAACTGGGCAATTGATGGAGCGCCTGCTACACGAACGAAAAGGTGTGACTTGCCTTACCCAAACACGAACTCTTGCCGCCTACCGCGAAGGCCTACAAAAGCGCATCACGTATTCGCGTGGCGGCCACGAAAAAATCCTCAAAGTTGATGATATTCTCATTGCTACCGGTCGTACCCCTAATATCGATCTGGGCCTAGACAATGCACATGTCACCCACACGCCACGAGGTATTACTACCAACGACTTCCTCCAGACGAGCACCCGTCATATTTATGCGGCTGGCGATGTGCTTGGTCGCCATAGTCTGGTACATAACGCGCTACTCGAAAGCCGCGTCGTAGCACATAATATCCTCCGCAAAAATAAGCTTCGCCCCGACTATACCGCAACCCCTCGACTGACATTTACTTTCCCAGGCGTTGCCTCAGTTGGCCTGACCGAGGATGACTGCCTCAAGCGCGATCTACGCGCTCAGACTGCTGTCGCACCACTGGGAATCATCGCTCGATCCAACACGAGTGATTTTCGAGACGGTTTTGTCAAACTCATCGCTGACCACAACAATGTCCTCATCGGCGCCACAGTCGTCGCGCCCCATGCTGCTGAGATCATCCATGAGCTCACGCTGGCTATCAAATATGGCCTTACGTCCGCCGAAATTGCCGAAACACCACACGGATTCTTGAGCTGGAGCGAAGCTATCAGAGTAGCCGCCAGCAAACTCGTGAGATAGCCCTGAAACAATTCCTGATTTCATACTACAGCCAAAGCTAGCGATAAAGTGTTACTGATTGCTATAATAATTTTGGTGGATTGTTCATTTCGATTGAGAAAGGGTCTCCCGTATGAGCCTTAAGATGGACTACCAGGTGGTCATTAAGCCCATTGTGCCGTTGCCCACGCTTACCGACAGCGACAAAACAGCCGGCATCACGTGTCTAGTGTACGAGCTGACGCTAGATGGAGAAGCCATCCGTGGGCTAAGCTCCACCCACTGCACGCTCTGCGCCCATCTCAGCTTCACGCTCTATAGCAGCAGAAGCGAGGTAGTGATGCCGCCTATCCTTTTGGTTGCATACCAGCCCGGAATCCTACACCTCATGGACGTCGTCACGCACGTCCACGAACAACTCGGCTATACGGTACCGGTGTATCGATTCTAGCCCCTCTCNNGATTCAATATCACACGCTTGCCGACCGCCAGTCGTCTCGCTACTCACCATATACCACACAAGTCAGTGACTAGTAGTTTTGTTGTCGCACAAAATTATCATTGTTGCGTTTAAAATCATGCCGATAGTACTATAGTTACCCGTGTACTTACCAGACCGCATATATGATACTCGCCTCTGTTATGCATGTGGATAAGATGTGTATAACCAAAGGAGTTTCCCAGTTGCAAGGATTAGTACTCTGGAGTATACTAATACCTATATTGATTAGTATTTTGGAGGAACCTAATGAATGAATTACTGACACGTTACTTACAGCGCCAAATGTCTCGTGGTTCTGAAATTATGAAGTCAAAGGTACAGACTGTCGGCGGCCGGAAGTTACCAACTCGCAACATTATCGTACTGGTTCAGATGTATGTTCGTGACTTCCTGAACAAAACAACAGGAGCGCGTCGATGGGTAGTTATTCCTGGCCTACGCGGTGTCGGCAAAACGACCGTATTAGCTCAGTTGTATTTATGGATCAAGCGTTCTGTTGGCAGCAAAGTTAATTTAGTTTATATCAGTATGGACGAGGTGGTTGAAAAGATTGGTTCCGATCTATCTGATTTGCTTGATGAGTATGAACGTCTTTTGCCAGGCGGATCATTTGAGTCAGAGTCTCGGCCAACATTCATTTTTATCGATGAAGTTCAGGTGGATCCTAGATGGGCGAGAACTTTGAAATTTCTTTACGATCGCGTCCCTAATATTTTCATTATCTGCTCTGGATCGTCAGCAACTCATTTACAAATTGATGCTGATATTGATGGTAGACGAGCAGTCATCGACAAGCTATATCCCCTGAGCTTCCCTGAATATCAAGTATTGGCATTTGACAAGCTGCCAACAAAAGGCGTTAAGCGGGAGCTTATGTCTGCACTCTATGACAGTGATAGCGCCGAAAAAGTGTATAGCCAACTGGTCACTCTAAAAAATACTGTTGATCGAGAATGGACCAAATATGATAAAGCGACTATCAATACGTATCTCGAAACAGGCACAATGCCGTTTACGTTAGCCGAATCTGACCCACGACAGGTCTATTCTGCAATTAGTGGGATGACAGATAAGATAATTTCGCTTGATATGCAAGCCTTGAATCAATTTGAGCCTGATACCATAGGGGCGATGAAAAGATTATTGATGGTACTCACTGATTGTGACACTATATCGTACCAGAAGATGGCTGACTTGATCAAAGTCAGTCGTGGACAAGTCATCAATATTATCGATGCTTTTGTAAAAGCCGAGCTATTGATCAAAGTACCAGCCCATGGCAACAATGTCACTGCGACCACCAACCCTGCTAAATTCTTTTTCATGAGTCCAGCAATTCGCGCCGCTTTTCATGACATCGTAGGCATCAAAGGAACGATTGATAGTCGTCGTGGCACCCTTCTGGAGGATGCCGCTGCACTCCATTTTTATCGAGAGTTTACCACGAGACGCAAAGGCAGTATCGCACAACCATATGACAAACAAGGAGGCCTGGCAGACTTTATAGTACGTATAGCCAACCAACGACAGATTGTCATAGAGATGGGTATTGGGACCAAAGGCTACACTCAAGTAGAAAATACGCTCCAAAAGTACGGCGGCGACTATGGCATCGTCTTTTCCCAAAGTCCGCTTGGATTAAATAAAACAAAAAATGTCGTCACTGTACCACTTGACTACTTCTTCCTTATGTAGGCACGGGGATGTACCATAACTAGCGACCATCACCTGATACCGTACGGCATTTGACCAAAAAAAGACGCTCTCCGCTCAGGAAGCCCTGGGCATTGTGCATCGAAATTTCATTATTCCAAACTTGGTGGGGGTGGTTGGGATCGAACCAACGACCAACAGGTTATGAGCCCGCTG
>DDER01000004.1:0-11528 GCA_002336735.1 Candidatus Saccharibacteria bacterium UBA1949
CACAAAAAAACTCGGCGTTTTTTCACTACTAAACGGACTGAGACCTTTAAAATTACGTCCAGCTCGCTTCAACTGGACGTACTCGCCAATCACATCTTCGATGCTGAGACGTGCCCTGACCTCCTCTTTAGCATCCATAGTCGTATTATATCATTCTTTACCTCTGTATTAGTTTATGCTTAAATAGACTTACTATGCAGCCAGACCAATCCTTGCACCCAAACCCATCGCTACAACCCTCTTCTGCGCCTAACCAGCCACCCTCTCCCACGCCCTATGAAGACGGCTCATATCCTATCGATTACCTCAACCAGATTGCTCCTGCGCCTCGCCCCCAGCAGATCAATCCCAAGGTATTATTTGGGGCTATCGCGGGCGCGGTGATCTTGGTCTGTATTGTAGCGGTGCTCGCGCTAGGCACCAACAAACCCGCTACTGTTGAGCAAAATTCTATTGCTCTTAGAGAGCGCATGACGACATTGCAGAAGACAACTTCCCAGCAACAAACCGACCTGAAGGACATTACGATTCGCACCAATAACGCCACGCTCACCACCTATCTCGCGAGTGCTAGCTCACAACTTACTGACATGCTAGGACCAAAAGCAAAACCTGACAAAACTACAACAGCTACCGAAAAGGCCAAGCTTACTGCACTCAAAGATAAATTCTATGAGGCCAATGTAGCCGGCACACTTGACCGCACATACGCCCGCGAGATAACCTACGAAATAGATATGTTGATCGTAGCTATCAGACGCATCTACACTGCCTCTCGCTCACAAGACCTCAAAACATTTCTAGACAAGACCGATACAAACCTCAAAGTCATCAGAAAATCATTTGCAGATTTTATCGGCAATCAATAGCCCCTATTTACTATTATGTCGTCACAAGCTGGTAGCTATGGCGCACAAGGTCACGAACCTCCTCGTCAGTCAGCTGACCGCTACAGATAATCGTATTCCAATGCTTTTTGTTGAGATGGTAGCCCGGCAAAACAGTCTCATATTTTTCGCGGAGCAGTGTTGCCAGCTGCGGATCGCATTTCAGGCTAATCTTGAGTGGCACAGAGCGCTCGGTCACCAAAGCAAACATTTTACCAGCCCCTTCATTGTCGTGCCCCACCTTGTAAACACACACCTCCTCACCAAACGGATAGTCACGCCATACGTCACCAAAACTCATAAGGTATCGGTCGAGTTCGTCTTGCGTCATCGTCATACCACTACTCCCTAAAACCATTTTTTATGATAGAAATACCCAAGCATTAACACAGGGATAACGACCATCGCCCAGAGGATCCCGTAGAACACGGTCGTATCACCAAACGGCAACTGCTGAAAATTCATACCACCAAAACCGGTGAGAAATGTAATCGGCATAAATAGCGTCGTCACGATCGTGAGCCTCTTCATGATATCATTCATGTGATTTGACATCACTGATAGATAGGTATCGAGCACGCTCGACAACAGATCGCGCTGTGTGTCGATCAACTCATGTGCTCGCCAAGCATAATCATAACTATCGCGTAGATATGGCACGTACTGCTTTTCTATCAGACGAAATCGCCCATCACTCAGCGAATTGAGAGTCAGCATAGTAGGCACAACCACTCGTCTAAGATCTGACAACAGTTTTTTGCAATGAAATAATTGATGAATTTGCTTGTCTGACGCCTTACCTACCATCGCATCCTCCAGATGATCGATTGCGTCGTCTATACTATCAAGTATCGGTGAAGATCGTTCCGTCACAACGTCAGCGACAATCGCCAAAACACCCGTCGGTGAACTACCGATCCGTGTATGGATTTTGAGTCGATTGATAATTGCCGCGTCGAGCTCTCCTTCGTGCAGCAGCACGACCTCTTTATTAGAGAGCAAAACACACAGGCGAAGACGCTTGATGCTACGCCCAGACTGCTCGGGCAGCACCATATTGACCGTCAACCAGTCATCACCATCCACTACCCAAGACTGTTGAGGATGATTTCCCAGCTCCATAAGCTGCAGCTCATTGAGGCCAATTTCTTGTCCGATCTGCCGCCACTCCTGAACAGAGGCAGAAATATCACGCCACACCTGCTTATTTGTTGTCATTTTATCCCTTTACCTTTTTAAGATAGTATTCGAGCTCCTGGATACTGCCGCGGATATCCTCGAGCGCCCGGTGCTGCTCGGGTTTAGCAAATTTCTTGCCGTACTTGCCCTCAAACACGACTTTCCATGCAGTGACATCGAGCATCCGATAGTGAAGTTTGCTATCCAGTTCGGGCATCCAGCGATGGATAAATCTCCGGTCTTGGTGAATTGAATTGCCAGCAAGCAACGCTTTGTCATCATCGATATGTCGTGCGATAAATTCGAGGAGTTGTTGTTCAACAGTTGCTTCTGGCTGCCCATCAGCATTTTGCGCCCACAGTGCATCACGCGCACTTGAGTTTTCTTCAAAAAACGGCCCAACCATACGCGCACGCATCAACGTCTCATCTTGTCTGACGACAGCTTCATAACGACTAATTTCCTTGAGATTCCAGTCGGTCACGATTGCGCCTACCTCAAGTATCCTATCAACTTCAGGATCAAGACCCGTCATCTCAAGATCTATCCACACTATCCGCTTTGGTTTGAACGCCGGTTTTGTCATATGTTTTATTATACCGTACCTTTCTCGGTAGACTAGTTAGCGTGCGATAAGATACGTGCAGATTCACCAATCTTATGGGTCAGCTTCGAAGGATGGCTGTCGAGTGTCTTCAATGTCGCTTCTGCTTTTTCCGTCAGCGTAAACCCATAGACATTTTCAAACATACGCTCAACCAGCCGTGGCACACTCGTCGCAAACCTTCGATCTTCTGACGGCAAGAGTCGTAGTTCACAAATAATACGCAACGCCTCGTTGGTCACATCTGCCCCACGCTCCAACGCTTTATTAAGCCCAAGTAAAATATCGAAATGAGCGTTACGGCTAGCGAGATTCACTCGACGAAGATCAATACCCTCAATTCGTGCATCTTCACACCCATCCGCAATCAGCTCTGCCAGTTGAACTACTGCCTTAATCGCTAGGCGATATGGAAATTCTCTCAATTCGTTATTGTACGCATGTGCGGTAGGCCGCACTACATGCCGTTGTATATCCAGCACTGCTTGATCTGTCGCAATCAGCTCGTCGCCCATAACTATACATTGATTCATCGTAAAATCACGAGTGCTCATGTAGCTTGGGATGTCAGGGGCATGTTGTACGCCATGACCATGGGCGAAATCTTCTGGCGAATAACGAGAGGCTAGTGCTTGCGATATATCCCGTGACTCTTCCGCTGGATCACCTACATACGCGAGGTCGATATCGCGAGGCGGGCGAACCGTCTCGCCATTGGCCGCATACAATACATTGCGCGCCACACCCCCAATAAATGCATAACCAGTTGGCAGATCTATCTCTGGAAGTTGTGCATTAACCTGCATTTCAGATGTAATCTTAAAATGTTGTAGTCCCTTTTCGATCCTCTCTCCAGCCAAACGCTGCACACTACCCCGGGGCAGCATAGTAGGATTTGGTATCGCTGAATCAGTTTCAGTTATAGGCATTTTTGTTTTATTATCATTACGTTACTGTATCAATATAAGCACAAAAATCATAAAAAGTCAAGTACCGCATGGATTGATCCCAAGCGGTACTCACAACTGTCACCTCGTATGCCCTGCCCTTCCCTTAGAGATACATCTGGCGTGATTGCCAGACTCGAGAGGCAAATCTGATCTCATAAATAAGCGATACAAGGGTGAAACATCTGTTTCGTCGTTTCCGACTCATCAGCACGGATACACATCCGTGGACAGACAGTTGATGCGCCTTAGGTAGAACGCACAGCTACCTTGCCTACGCTTCGATGCGTGCGCTCGGCCCACTTCCTGTTAAATGCAGCCTCGAGCTCATACATGGTCTCAAGCGCTACATCTCCACTCACTAATTCCTCGATGGCTCGTATCTTTTCTTCAACTTCACTTAGTTTTGCGCGTTGGCTCGCTATTGCTTCATCTATAGCCACTCTGCAAGCTTGACGGACAATCTCTTGTGTATGTTCAGTCACTTTCGGCGTGGCATTGAAATGCTGCACAAGCACGTCATATATCAGCTGCGCAGCGAATTGCTCGCTCGTATCTACAGTTTGACAAAACTTGCTTTGCTGAACACCATTAATATCTGCCGGTCCACCCCGTCTACCATCTCCACCCATGGCTTGTGTCGCTAACGTATACATCTCATCATCGGATTCACCGGCTTGATACCACGCTCCATGCGCAATTACAGATTCATTTACTATTGGGATGCGCGTTGCAACAGCAGTTATACTGTCCTTGTCGATTTTTATCTCATTAGCGACTCCAAGGTATCTTTCCAAGATGGCAATTTGGTTTTGTATTGCCTCGGCCGTCGCCAGGTGCCACTGTATCACCTCTCCCACGTGCTGCTCATCGGCAGGATAGTGTTCCGACCGATAGTATACCAACCCGTATCGCTGAGAGCTATCAGACCGCTCGCACGACTCAATCAACTTCTCAAGATGTTCACCCTCTTGCCTTATCTTGACCAGTTTCTTTTGTATTTCATCGATGATTGATTCGACCATTTTATTGTGTCCCTGATACGTCGTGTGTGTTAAGTTTGCATTTGTGTCCCGTTGACGAACCTCTTCTATAGCCTTCCCCAGCACGTCCAATGACAGATTTGCCAGTTGGCCTCCTCTTTCTGAGCCAGTCTTCTCATTAATACCCCTGAGCACAACTTGTGTACAACGGATTGCTTTATTAGGAATTGTTAGCACCTGGCCCATCACTTCTCTGGCACCCACAGACAGCTCAAACTGCTCGCCTCTTACTCGATATCGCAAGCGACCATTGGTGACGTCTTGCGCGATAGTCTCTAGTTCAGCGCACCGACCTCTATGCTGCTGTGCTTCTTGTAACACGATAGGAAGGAGATCTTGCGCACCCTCCAGCACCTCTGGATCAGTCTGCATAAATCCGGACCGGAAGGGACCATAGATCAGGCTATCGTCGTCATACCGATACTCTTCCCTGTGTGGAAATTCACCAGGCTCTTTGACAAATAACACGATGTTTTTATTGGGCGCCTCATGATATGCTATATTATCTTTTTCATTTGTATCAACCTTCATAATATAAGTGTTCGCGTTATAAAATGTATGGCGAGAGGGGTAGTAATATAATCCAACCGGGTAATACCTGGCCCGCTCATGTAAACGTTGCTCTAACTCTTCCGCATGTAGCGATGTCGTCCAGCTGCGTGCCTTTGGATTGAGTGGTTTGCCACTACGTGATTGGCTACCAGCATATGGATACTCGATCGACCCAAGAGCTATCTCATCACCTTTTTGAGGAATTGGCGCAGCTGGCTTTGGATTATCACGACCATATTGCGCCTCGATTGGATGCGCTTCGTGACCTAGCTCATACGTTACATGTCCGCTGAGGGGGAAGTATACATCTTGCTTTTGACCAGTGTGCGGGTTTATCGTGGCACAAAATCCGAATCCCTTATCAGGATTAACGAACTTCACCACCCCACGAGGAAATCGAAATGTCTCAGGAGTCTCCTCTTGCTCATTGCTTCTAGATTCATCCTCTACTTGGGCATCAGGGATCTCCGGCTGGTTACGAGACGGTATATCCTCTATTCTGGGGCCAAACACATCGCTTGGCTTTGGTATTTCTCTACTTGACATAACTAATGCTTTCCTTTCTTTACATACGAACCTTCGAAAGCTCGTTTCATCTGACGAGGTTCGTCAAATTCGTGAGATTTCAATTTATCCTTCTGCAAAGGCAGCAGCCTCCTGGATCTGGCGGACGACATCTTCAAGTGATTGATCGGCATCAATCTCCAGGACTGTATGCTTACTACGCAGGTACGCAACGACAGGAGCCAGTCGCTCGCTATCGAGCCATATGCGACGGTTTATCGTGTCATCAGTGTCATCTAATCGGTTGCGCCGTAAAGCTCTTTGACCTCCGACCAATGGGCTAACTCTCAAGTAGATTCCTAGGACGGACTGACCCAGGGCGCGTGCTTGGGTCACAGACCTCGGGAAGCCGTCATATACCCAACCGTGCGAAGCATCAATATCAATATGCCGTCGTGCAATCTCAATCGCAGCCGCATCACTGAGAGGCTGCCAGTGGTTACCGGCCATTTCTGTGCGCAATCTATCGCCTAGAGTATCTTCGGTATCTTGCAACAGCTTTCCTACCTCTGCCGACTGGGAGATATATGGCACCTGCAGCCGCTCTGCAACCATCCGGCCAATTGTGCTCTTGCCTGCGCCTGGAAGCCCTAGCATGACTATCCTGTTGCTAGCATCATGAGTATCTGGCCTGTTATTGTAACGAAAAGATGTCATATACTTTGCCTGCCTTACAATCGCCGTTCGACGGCCGCTGCGATAACAGCTTGATCACTATCAGAAGAAGTAATATGCACCATTTCGAGTACCCGCGCGACCCGCTCTGCAGCATCTTCGGGACTCAGATGAGGACCGTTGTCTCCCATTTCCTCCATGTACCATTTTTTTAAGCCCTGCAGCTCTAACCCAGCGGCCACTAGTGCGTCCCTCCAGCCATCATCTATCAGCGTCTCGTCATTTCCGTACTGACGATATTGTGCTGCTACCTCTGGAGGCATCCAGCTATCCATCGAGGGATCATACCGCAAACCCTTGACATCAACCTGACCATATCCTATCTTCTTTAGCCGAGGCAAGAACGACAAGTCAGACATGCCAGCAATGTACGGATGAATGAGAGGATACGTTTCGATCCCTCTCTCTTTAGCACGCTCAAGTACGCTCAATCTATCTTCTGTCGATGTGCCTTCTATCTCATCCAGGCCAGTTATCGATACAACTAACCTGAAGTTTGGTACCTTTGCCAGTCTGTCGAGCATACGATCAGGTACATTCCATTTCGTCACACAAGTCACTATCTTTGTTTCGGGCGCTATCTTGGTCAAAAAGTGCTCAAGCTCACGTCGGTGCCGCGGCCAAAATGGGTCTGAGTTTGCACAAAAACCAACGACATCGCCACGAAAAAGTTCAGGTGACATACTATAGAATCGATTGAGCGTCTCAAGATTGGCTCTGTCAAGCGGTGGGTTAACGATAGTCACAGCTTTGTTGATGCTCGGCGCTCCATCATCCTCTCGCCATAACTCCGAGCGAGACTCAACGTTCGTCACTACGCAGTATTCACAGGCTACTGGGCAACCATAGGCCATACCAGCTACTTTTTCGCCATCAGGGTTCTTCAAGCCCGCCATGTTACACCTCCTCTCCTGTTGGGTACATTTTATCGACTAGATCTGCCGGGACAAATCCAACTTCACGACCGCCGACATTTTGGTCGTAGTATTCGCTCACCACGCAATACTCGCAACCGAAACACTTTTCCATATTTCGTGCCATTGGCCACCAGCTATTAAGCGCTACTGCCTGATCAACCTCTGGAAAATTAGGTAAATGTACGGCTCCCACATCTTTATCGCCAATATCACGACAGCCAGTTTGCATCGCCATCATGCCCGTCACAAAACGGATAAAACTGAGGTCTCCGAGGCTTGCTGCACCTTTTACTTCGATGTGTGGTATGCCTGTCGTAAAGTAGCATGTCGTGCAACATGATGGGCACTTCAGTCTATCAGCTCCGCTAACGCTACACAGCTTACGGCCGTCTTCGCCTGGGTCAAACTCAACATCAAAGCCCATGGCTTTTATCAGCTCCAATGAACCCTCACGTGGCCCTACTGATGGCCCACAGGTTGCTTGTAGAGGGCAATCTAATTCCTTACATTTCACCAAATTAGGGCTGTTGTAGTAAGGGTTGTATGGACTTTCGCCACCCGTCACTGCCGTCACGGCACACGCCGTGCGAGTAAATAACTGTATTCCTCTCTCCTCAGCTAACTGCTTGACGGTCGCATACACTTCTGGCGGTATCACTTTCACTCGCATCACGTAATCAACATTAGGGTCTGCATGCATCTTTTGTACCATGCCTTCATCACCACGAAATCCCGACACAACGATATTCGTACAACCAGACTCAGCGATACCATCAAACATCCTTGTCAGCGTCGCCTCGTCAGTATTATGTGGCGGTATGAGTGGCCGTACATAGCCGATAGTTGGCAAGCCCGCCTCAGTTAGTTTTCGCAAATTATCATAACGAGCCCTGTTGCTAATCCCCTCTATACCTAATCCTTCTGTACCAAGTTCTGATATCGACACAAGATTTACGACGTTAAGTCCGACTTCATGTCGTTGACGCAAATCAGCAACTTTTGCGTCGCTCAAGCCGCCTTTCATGATGATACCGACAGGCCCCCTATGTTTACTCTCGCTCAACGCATCCAGCTTATTTATAGTGTCTTGCCACTGAAGCACCGGATCACCATACATATTGTTGATTGAAACCGGTATCTCGCGCAAGAGTTCGCGCCATCGCTCCTTTAGCTTTTCACTCGGCTGCTCCCGCTCATGGTCAGCCGGCCGCTCAGCCCTGACAGCTGGCATGCCCAAAAATACTTCTTGTTTACTCATGATTTACTCCTCGTGCAATGACTTGTACCGCTTCTACAAAGCGCCTGACATCCTCAACCGAGTTGACCAGACCAAACGATGCGCGCGCTACTTTTGGTATCAACTCGCTACTGCCCTTTTTCACAGACTCGATGATTTCTGATTCATCGTGGACACCGAGGAGTTTACGAACGACATTGTATACACAAAAACTACCTGCTCGAACTCCAATCCCAAACCTGTCATTGAGCTGACGCGCTACTTCTTCTGCATCTATACCCTCAATGACAAATGGTATAACCGTACTGAGGTGACGTTTTTCAACAAGCAAACGTACTCCTGCAGTAGTTGTTAGCGCATCATACGCCTGCTCTGTCAGTCCATATTCATACTCCCGCACCTTGTCGAGCCCAATTTTTTCCAATTGCTTCAACGCCGCCGCCATCGTCACCGCGCCGAGCGCATTCGGTGTGCCCGGGTCATGCGCCAGCTGCGTTTGGTAGCGTAAAAACGTACCATCTTCGGTAATATATGGTAGATTTCCACCGCCGATCTGGTATGGCAACAACGTATCAAGCAGTTCTTTTGGACCAATCAGAAAGCCTTCCCCATAGGGTGCATAGAACTTATGCCCACTGGCAGCCAGAAAATCAATCCCCATTTCTACCATATTGATAGGGTGGTGTTGCACAAATTGACACGCATCAACGATAAAGTAAGCGCCATGTTTATGCACAATCTCACCGATTTTTTTGATATCGGGAGAATATCCTGTCAAGTTTGATGAGGCAGTCAATACTAGCGCCTTGATGTGATGGTGCGTAAACATTGTTTCAATATCATTGAGATCGAATTCACCTGCAGTATTGAGCCTATACTGAACAACCTGTGGTTGTCCGAGCTTTTGGATCTTTTCCTGATCTTCAGCGACATCACCACTTGTCGCACCATCAAAGAGCTCTTTCACTCCCTCAGCTTTGACCCAGGGCAACCACGAAGAACTGTGTTCGATCTCCGAAACAGCCACCTTACCTGGCAAAAACGACATAAAGTACGCTGCCATATTCATCGCTCCAGTCGTATTGCCGCAAAACATCACGTAGGCGTCTTTTGGTGCACCAACAAATTGTTTTATGATATCGCGAGACTGCTCATAGATTTCAGTCGAAAGTTGTGACTTTATACCTGCGCCACGATGTACCGAACCGTACGATCCCAGATAGTCATACGCAGCTTGCTCAACAGACGCAAACGGCGGGGTGGTGGCGGCGTTATCTAGATTTACATACCGTGTACGACCCAGCGCAGTGGTATCGACATGATAGTTCTGTACTCGTTCGTGAAATAGCTTCGATGGCAGAAGTGGCTGTTTTTTGAGATTAAATACGTGATCCTCATAAAAGTCACCTCTATCGCCAGCGATGGCTTTGTTGATGATACCTACCAACTCTTCTGGCAACATCATCGAACGCGACCCGTCTGTTTCTACCGGCGCGCCGGCGTACTGCTCATTTCCCGCCCAACCCGGTTCAATTTCTTGGAGACGTGCCAAAATCGTGCCCTTTTGAGTAGCGGGGCCGACAGGAAAACCAGTCAGCTCGCGATTGTCTTTGCCAATGATATACGCCCAGCTACCGTCTGGCAACTGGTGATACAGTACGATCCGCTGGTGCCCTTGTTCATACAGCTCATCAAACAGCATATCATCAGTCGTCTCGACCATGATCCAGCCATTGTTGTTGTATGTTACATTATAGTTATTCATATTATGTCTCTCTATTATTCCTTGAGTCTTGAAAGCTCATTTACGCTGATAATGATTATCAATCTGATGAAATTTCAAGGGTTGTTGCCCCGCTTTATGCTGGTTCTTTGAGAAAGAACCGACAATGGCGCGGGGCAGCCAGTGAGTGTTACCACCTCCTTTCAGAGGTTTGGAGTGCGCTGGTCCTTGAGCCCCGCCAGCGCTTCGGGGAGTAGGTTTTATGACCCGGTGATACTCACACCGGAGGCACTCACTCGACGACCAACCGGCCGATCGCGTAGGTGCCGTCGACCGCGCCGTTCTCGTTCCGATGATCCCGGAGCGAGACGAGCAGACGCGACGTGTCACCCCCCATGGCCGCGACGGCCATGGCGAAGGGGAGCGAAACGTAATACAACGTCTCTTCCTCGTCAGGCGCGAACCCGACGAGCTCGCCGGTGAGGGTCTTGGTGCCCGTTGGCACCTCGACCCCTTCGACGGCGAGCGTGCCGTCGACATCGATGACCTCCGCCGCCCGCGCGGCGCCGGCAAAGCCGGCCCCGGGGACTGAGAGCAGGATATTGTCGTGCTCGTCGAAGACGGTGAGGGCGTGCGGGGTGAGGTTCTTGATGATGGTCATTTCTGACCCTCTCTCCTGTCAGAACAGTACGTTTCGCCCTTTTAGGGGCGCTTTCACGTCCCTTGCGGGGCTAGAAATGTACTTCACGGTGACATGGCACTTTGGGCCACGCTTTGTAACCGTGTCTGATCAGGTCGCTGGCTTCTAGAATTGCCAGCAATCTGATCAGACATCTCTGTCAGGAGGTATGGTTCTTCTTATAAAATTGCCTGAACTTTCTGTCATGAAAGCTCATTTCTACCTGCAAGCTATTGCAAAAAGTATGAGATTTCATGGGTTTTCGGGAAGCGACTGACGCGCGCTTCCCGGGTGGATGTGAGAGATCCGGCGGCTCAATTTGAACTGTTAGAGCTACAGAAGTTGATACCGATAATACAACAGGGTGAGATGGCACCTGCTGCATCTTGTTGTACGGCCGTCGGCTCGACCAGGGTGGGCCCGTTTTTTTGTTAGGAACGGTTTCCGTAAACCTAGTCCTTCAGAGAGCGTCAGCCCTCTGACGGAGATCGCCAGCCAGGCGGGGATTCCCCGCTCGGCTG
>DDER01000004.1:11536-19700 GCA_002336735.1 Candidatus Saccharibacteria bacterium UBA1949
GAGGGTGGCCTGGCGGAGCAGGCGCTGGCGCGCCTGCTCCTTTTTGGCCTCCGCCTTCTTTTTGTCCGCTTGAGCGGCCAACAAGGACGGGGTCGGGATGATAACGAGAGCGGACATGGTCCACTCCTTCCTCCGCCTTGTCAGGCGGAATTTGGAGCTCGACCATTTCGAGCTCTCTCCCTCGCGTGTATATAGATATATATGCGCGATTCGAGAGAGCTCGAGTGAAGCCAACTCTTCAGGCGTCCTCGACATTTCTCTACTTTTCAATGTGCTGCATCAAGGATTCTCCTTGATGCACTGGTTGTGTGGGGGAGAACCCACTCTGAGCGTTTCTGCTCTTGCCCCATATAGAGGCCAGAAGCGCTCGGAGTGGGTCAGGACGTGGTAACGTCCCGACCAGGCTGCTTTGCTAGCGATGTAAACGATAAAGGGGTTGAAATGGAGCCATCCGGCTCAGGCGACCGACCATACCTGAGTTTCTCAGGCTCAGTACGGGTCCGATCTAGATAGTTCGATATAATAGGAGTCACCGTACCGCGCATATATATACATGCTGCGAGGGGCTCGACCATCAGTTCGATGTATCTTTGTCCCACCCTTTCAACGTGCGTGTCGACCAATTTGCCTCTCGATCAACTGTGACTATCATAGCATTAGTTGTATTAAATGTCAATAATGTTATAGCATCTTTTTAGTATAACAGGGGTAGATATGAGTACATTTTTGTCAAAATAGGATTGACATATTAAACTATGTGTGCTATATTGGAACTATCATGGATCCGTCCTCTACCCCGCCTACCCCCGATAGAACCGCCCTCCTACGCAAAGCTGGCCTCACTGATAGTCAAGCCCGTGGTTACCTGGCACTCATCGAAAATGGTGCCCTGTCCCCGGTAGAGCTCGCCGAAAAAACCGGCGAAAGCCGTACCAATGGCTACATGATCTGCGACAAATTGGTCGCTCTCGGCCTCGCCACTAAAAAGGATGGCGCAAAGTCAGAGTACGCTCCCGAAAATCCCTCGAGACTCAAGCAGATTCTCATAGATCGTCAAAAATCACTCCGTCAAGCCAACGACGAGCTAGCTGCAGCCCTCCCCGCACTCGTGTCAACTTACAAACTCGTCACAGATAAGCCGGGAGTTCTCTATCTCGAAGGTATCGATTCGCTTGTCGCTGTTTATGATGATATCATCGCAACAAAAGATATCTTGAGAATATTCCCAAGCGCGTACGACAGGGATGATCCGGAGATTGAGGCTATGATTGACAAGCAAATTGCCCGACAAAGAGCTGTGGGCATCAAGACAGAGGTTCTACTGCGCAAAGCAGTATTTGATAGTTCACAAAATGATGAGTTATTTGAAGCTCGTCCTGGCGCGTTCGACGCGCTCGACGCTCAAATAATGATCTATGGGCCTAACGTCGCCCTCACTACTTTTGAAAATGGAGTCATTACAACCGTTCTGACAAATCAACTGATTGCCGATACATTTAGGCAGCTTTTTGCTGCTCAGTGGGATCAATCATCGTAAGTGAATACAAAAAAGTGTTAACATAGCTTGAGAATTCTTCGGGCAATATCTCTGGCAGCGCATCAAATGTCTCTTGTATATGATTACCATGAAGAGTAATCTCCTGGGATCGTGCCCCCTCCTCAATAGCCCTCTGCGCTCTACGATTTGCAAGCGCAAGCTCTCCCTTCGCAAGAGCGATGCCAATCTTTCGTGCCACTTCAGAGCTATTCACGCCGTCTCGCGCTGTAGAGCCGATATCTAGGGAGACTTTCCCGTCTTCGTAGTCCAGCCTGACATTTATACGTTGCTTCTTATCAATGCCACGACCGCGTACCGTCATACCAAGACGTGCATTACGCCCATATGGACGCGCCGTAATCGTCACCGGAGATTTCGCCGCCCGTAGTGTCCCATACTGTGTCGTCGCCTCATGAACACTAAATTTGTCCGTCTCTATCGCCACAGCAATCTCGTGAATAACTTCGCGCAGTTCACCTATTTCTTCTGCTACTGCGGCATATCCATCCACCTCAGCAAGTGCCAACAATTCTGTGGCACGTTTGATAAATGCGGTAGCAACCATACTGTCAATATCCTGATCCTCCCCGAAATGACGCGCAATCCTCGAGCCATCCTGTCGAATCGACTGAAGATGTTCGATCATCTGACTACTCGGTTCCCTCTCGGTGAGAGTCAAGATAATATCACCAAGATCATCACCAAACTCGGTTGCAAGAAATGCGTCAATCAACTGCTGCTTGTTATCAGAATTCCTTATTTGCTGACATAACCTATCGTACGTTTGACTACTTGCGCCATCCATATATGATAATAATGCCAGCTGTTGCTGAAACGGAATATCTGTCGTGCAAAATGCTAATTGATCAGAGATTTGAGCACCTACTTTGGGATCGTGCAATACCTTGAGCATAGAGAGATGCTCGTCGGTGACCAGTCCCGCCGACAACACATTTTGCCCATCTACATACAGCTGCTTAACATTAAAGTATATGTCATATACGGCCACCATATCTGGCCCTACTGCATGCATCGAATCTCCGTCTTCGAGATATAATTGACGATATTCCTCATCTAGAGCCGTGTTGTCAGGGGCTTTATAAAAATAGTTCATTGCCTCCATGGTCGATGCAAGAGGAGAATCATCATCATAGTATTCAATCCCAGCATCTAGGGCCGACTTCTTGTGGATCATTCTGTCATAATCGAGCTGAGCGACAATACGAAGCAGCCGGTGCTGATCAGTATCGGCAGAGAGTCTTTCTAGACTATCGAGAGTAAATTTCACCCCAGCGTAATACCGTGCGTCACGATCCCACAGTACACCATCGGCCTCGTCAGAAATCATCCTGAGAAAGGCGATCTTGTCAGACATCCTATCAAAACCCGCAAATGTAGCCTTAAATGATTCCCGGAAGCCCTCTTCATCCTGCATACGCGAATCAAGAAACAACTTGCTTGCCGTCGCTGCCGCCATCTCGCTATTGCTCGTATTAGGGGTGGTTTCTTGTTTGACTGTCATTTTTTTATTTTTGAATTATATACATTCATATTAGCACAAACATCATAAAAAGTCAAGAGGTCGGGGATGGTGCCGACCTCTGTGGTGGGTTTTGGGCGAAATTATGATTTTTTCTTGTCGAGACGGTCGAGTTTGAGGACGTGAATGATGAGGTAGATGACCAATGCGGTGGCAAGCAGCGTGATTGCCGACGAGACGAATGCCCCCCACCTGAACTCCGCTTGGCGACCGAGCCATTCGGTAGTCCATACAGCTTTTTCAAGCCCTTCTCTGGAGCCAACGATGAACTGTACAATCGGGCTAATAAATCCTTCGACAAGTTTTTTGACAGTATCGCCTGCAGCAGTACCAATCGCTAGACCTACTGCCAGACCGACAACTCCCTGCTCGCGGATAAAGTTCATGAAACCACCGACAGGCGTCGTCGCAAGGACAGATGTCCGAGCCTTTAAGGCATCCGTACGAGCTCTGGTCGCGGCTAATTTTGCTGATGCAGCGGCACGCTGAGCGTTGGCGGCGCTTTGTTTTGCTGATTTATGCGATGATGTTTTGGTCATACTGTCTCCTATATCGGACTATTAAGATTACCTGTCTCAAGTATACTGACTATCTCAAAAAATAAATACCCTGCTACATGTGTTCTGGCGCATCGATCCCTATCATACCGAGACCACTGGCGAGCGTATCGCGATACAGCTCGACAAGCCGAAGCCGAATCGCTTCGCGATCACTGCCGATGACGTGAGATGTTTCGTAAAATCGGTTGAATTCCTGAGCAAGCTCAAACAAATACGTGCAGATACCATGCGGCAACAGCTCTGTCGTCGCCCGTAGCACCGCATCACTATATTCTCCTAGCTTGCGCAGCAGCGATCGTTCGCTAACGTCAAATGCAACCGCACCGCTATAGGTGGTGCTCGAGCCTTTTGATATGATTGAGCAAGCCCGAGCATGCGCGTACTGGATATACGGACCGCTATTACCGTCAAGCGCTACTGATTCACTCGGGTCAAAAACGATATCACCGCCGATACGCGATTTTGCAAATGCATATTTGATGGCTGCAAGCGCCGTCCGTTGAGCGTGAGGCCGTCCAGTCGCCTCGGCTGCTGCTGTGGCTGCGCGCACAATATCCCGAGCCAATAAAATATTACCCTTTCGCGAGCTCATCTTGACGCCGCCGCTGAGTTTGACAAACCCATGTGTGATATGGCGCGTGCGACGGGCAGGCTCTGGCGCGAATTGCTCGATACTTTTCAGCACAACTTGCATGTATTGTTCTTGCTCGTTGGATGTTGTGATGATCGACTGATCAAAATCAGGATAATCCCGCCATTTCGTGAGACTGAGGCCTACGTCTTTGGCTTCGTACGTTGGCACACCTGCGGAATTGATAAATACACGGGTATGAAGCCCGTATGTATCGCCGTCAAACACGACGGCGTTCTCACTCATCGTATAGACGCCGTTTTGGAGTTGTTCCCTGACGGTCGCCACACCGAGTGGTGTCACTTCACTTTCAGGAATATAGCGATCAAATGGTACGACTTCGAGCTCTTTGTAGAGCAGTTTGAAATAATCATAGCTCCATTCGCGGCATGTCCAATAAGTCCTGGCAAAGGCAGATGTTGTATCTTGTACATCATGCAGCGTATACACGCGTTTGTTGAGTGCTATGATCTCCGCTTTGGCGTTTTCATCTGTCTCATAGGCGCTTGTCCCAGTAACATAGCACTCGCCCATCCAAGTGGCGCGATCATCCTCTGGGATATCAGCGAGTTTGTCGGGGTATTCGCCGCCTAAATATTGGAGAATTCCCCACATACAGCGTCCGACATGCAGGCCCACATCTCCACCGTAGTTGATCCTCGTTGTGTCAGCACCCGCGTTTTCGACTAGCCGTGCGATCACATCGCCCACCAGTGTCGTGTAGAGATGGCCGGCGTGTAATGGTTTAAATGGATTTGGCTGCGAATACTCGACAAGTATCGTTTTGCCAGTGAACGGCCTAGCCAGCGGCCGCATCGCCTCGTCGAGCAGCGCGCGGTCGGTCAAGTACAGATTGATAAAACCCGGCCCTGCTACACTGACCTCTCGACACCGTTCGTCACGGCGCAGTATCTCAGCAATTTGTTCGGCGATCTCGTGCGGATTGCGCCCGAGCCGCCCTGCTAACTGTAGGGCTATATTAGTCGCATAGTCACCAAATTGTGGCTCCGGCCGCGTGAGGACAACATTGATGTCGATGTCAAATAGTTGCTTGACTGAATTCTTGAGAATTTGCTCCATATACCCCTCTATTGTAACAGATCGCCATGGCGCCAACGCCGTTCCTCTCCCATCCACACCACCCGCCATCAAAACGCTGCATCAAGGAGAATCCTTGATGGAGCTAAGAGGGGGTTAGGGCATGGGGTTAGCGGCGGGCGGCGCGGATGAGGCCGACGAAAAGCGGGTGCGGGCGCATAGGGCGCGAGCGAAACTCAGGGTGGGCTTGGGTGGCAATGAAGTAATCACACGCGGGAGCTTCGACAAATTCTATCAGTGTGCCATCGGGTGAAGTACCGCTGATAACGAGACCACCGCTCTCTATCTCGCTGCGAAACTTCTGGTTGACTTCGTAGCGATGGCGATGCCGCTCGACGATATCGGCAGTCTCGTAGATACGAGCTGCAAGTGATCCATCTGCGAGATGTGCCGGATAATCACCGAGGCGCAGCGTACCGCCGGTTGATTCCTTGCCGGCCTGCCCCTCCATGATATACACCACATCTTGATCGGTATCACCCTCGAACTCAGTACTATGTGCGTGCTCCAGGCCGCCGCGCCGCGCTGCCGCGATCACCGCCACTTGAAGCCCGAGACAAATCCCAAGATACGGTTTGTTGTGTGTCAACGCATAGTCTGCAGCGGCAATCTTACCATCGACACCACGAATACCGAACCCACCGGGGACCAATAATCCATCGACCGATGCAAATTCCTTTTCGGTCGCAGTCTCCGCATTAATCCATTTGATGTTAATATCACAACTTTCGCTCCAGGCTGCGGCTTTGAGTGCCTCGACGACAGATATATAGGTATCGGTATTATCAACGTATTTTGCCACGAGACCGATCGTCACGCCATGTTCATACTCCGTGCGGCTACGCCATACCAGATCTGCCCACGATTCGAGATCAGGCGGCGTATCGACACCCGAGAATTTATCGAGCACCGCCAAGAGGCTATTGGCCACCGTCAGCGGAATTTTGTAGACCGTTTCGACATTTGGCATCAGTATCACGCCTTTACGCGGGATACCGCCAAACAGACTGATCTTGTCGGCAATTGCCTCAGGTGCCGGAGTCAAACTATCAGTCCGTACTCCGACAACATCGGGCACAATGCCAAATCCGCGCAGGTCATTGAGCGCGTTTTGCGCCGGTTTGGATTTGAACTCTTGGCTGGTCTGGAGAAATGGCACGTAGACAACATGTACGAAGAGGCACTGGGTGCGGCCGACTTTTTGACTAAACTCACGAATTGCTTCGACAAAACTTAGGCCCTCGTAGTCACCGACTGTTCCACCAATCTCGACAATATGGATATCACTCCCCTCGCCCGCCTCGAGTATCGCATCTTGGATAGCACGCGTCAGATGCGGAACGAGCTGTACTGTCTGGCCACCAAACTTACCAGCACGCTCGTCAGCGATGAGCTCACTCAATAGCCGACCAGCAAGTGTCGCATTCTTTTGGGTAAGCTCGAGGTCGAGAAATCGTTCGTAATGGCCAAGATCAAGGTCGGTTTCGGCTCCATCTTTGGTGACGAAGCATTCGCCATGCTCCCTGGGATTAAGCAAACCCGCATCTACATTGAGATACGGGTCGCACTTTTGTATAGAAACATGTACACCTTTGGCCTGTAACACCGCACCGATACTGGCAGCAGTGATACCTTTTCCTACCCCCGAGAGGACACCTCCAGTGACGAAAATATATCGTGTGTGTTTTTCCATGTGGTTGTTTCCCTCCATGGGATTTTAGTATAGCATGATTTCTCCAAATTACGCTAGATATAGCGTGTTGTTATTTTGGCATACACTATATATAGAAAACACAAACAAGTAGCGATGTATAGACTTATCGCCTTCACCTCCATGAGTTACTCTCATTATACCCTTCTCCCTGCATCGTCCCAATATTGACTTTTTCGTTTTAGTTTGTTGCAGCATGGATTATGCGATTACGTACCGTCAAAGGTCTCCCGATAGAACAAACACCGCGCTCACGCGCTTCGCCCGATCCCTTAATCAATGCCGATATTGGCAAATTTCACTTCTATCTCAACTTTCGTAACCTCAGGATGCTATTTCGGCTCGTTGTCGCCATGATTGGCGGAGGGGGATTGCCCGGCACTTTCAGTCGGGCTGGTGCCGGCGAGCTTGGACTCAGTATTGCCAGCGTTGACCTCATAACTGGTATTGGTACTCTCGAAGAAATTGACGAGTTCGTAGGTGTCNNAGGTGTCGTTGGCGGTCGCCATCCATTTGGCGGGGTTCGACACTTTGTAGTGTGGTTCAAACCCGAGCTCCTCGAGTCGACGATCGGTCAAATATTTGACATATTGATTGACGTAGTCGGCATTGAGACCGAGGATGCCTTTTGGTAGTAACGCATTGTTGTAGCGCTCTTCCATGTCGACAGCGTCGAGGATCATCTGTTTGATCTCGGCCGCGAACTCCTCGTCCTGCAAGTCTTCGTTCTCTTCGATGACAGTCAGGATGAGATTGATGCCAAATTTGAGGTGGAGGCTCTCATCGCGCACGATCCAGTCGACAAGACTACCGAAATTGCGCAGCAAATTACGCTGGCGGAAGCTCAGGGCCACCATGAATCCACTATAGAACCAAATGCCCTCGAGGATGATATTGTAGGCGATCAGGTTGCGCACAAAATCTTTTTTGCCCTCTGTCGTCGTAATGTCGAGTGTGTCTTTGGTCATGCGCTTGATAAACTTCGTCTCAAACGCTTCTTTCTCGGCCATCGTAGGCTCATCGACGTGGGCGCTGTAGGCTGCTTCGCGATCGATCGGAAATGTGTCGAGCACGTACTCAAACGCCA
>DDER01000014.1 GCA_002336735.1 Candidatus Saccharibacteria bacterium UBA1949
ATTTACCATAAGCGTCTACTATGTGCTATAATAGTTTCATAGTACTTTTTGTTTGACATATAGGAAAATATATTCTATAATGCAAATAGAGCCCTAAATAATTACCTAAATTATCCCAGAACAGAGAGAGGATCACCCACATGAGCGACAGCGCCCAGCCTGATACGACGACCGCCTTTAAGAGTGCTATCAGTGATATCATCAACACCATTTCTCAGGAACGCGAAAGAGAAATCATCACTCGTCGCTTCGGGCTATTTGATCGCAAAGAAACTCTCGAACAAATCGGTGAACTCCTGGGCATCACTCGCGAACGTGTACGTCAACTCGAAAAAGCCATCCTGGTTCGCCTCAAAATTGCAGCCGAAGAAGGCAAGATTGACGCTATGAACAATGTCGAACGCCTAATTATCCGTGACCTCGCCGAAAATGGCCGCTTGGGTCGCGTCAGCGACATCTCTCGTCGCCTCACCGGCGGAACAGAGCAGCCTCACCATCAGGCGCATGTCGCCTTTGTCGCCGAGCTTTCTCCCCGATTAACCGTCGTGAGCGAAAACGATCATTATTTTCTCGCCGTTGGCATCAGTGAATATGGCGATGAGAAGAGTCTTCGTGGTCACATAGATCGTGTCGTCAAAAGCATCAAAGAGCATGGCGAACCTATTCATATCGAGCAATTACATAGTAAGCTTGATCACGAACATCCTAGCCATACACAAGCCCTCGCGAGTACTAGCAAAAAATTAGCTAATCTCAAAAATACCTGGGGCCTCAACAAATGGCCAACCGTTAACCCCAAAAACATTCGCGACAAAATCTACGTCATTCTTGCCGACAATAACAAACCAATGCACTTTTCAGAAATAGCAAAGGCCATCAAAAGCAGTGAGTTCAAACGAAAAAATGTCACCACTCAGGCTATTCATAACGAGCTCATCAAAGACAAGCGCTTTGTCCTGATCGGTCGCGGTATTTACGCACTGAACAGCTGGGGGTACAGCAAAGGTACGGTTTCTGATATTATTGCGGACGTCCTCAAAAAGGCTGGCGAGCCGCTACACCGTGACGAAATCGTCAAGCGTGTGCTCAAAAGTCGTCATGTCAAAGAAACCACCATCTTGCTCAACCTCCAGTCCAAACCAGCGTTTAAACGTGTCGCCAAAGCAACCTACGCACTTGCAGAGCCTACAGCCACCTAGGGGCTATAGGCATTTTCGGCAGATCATCAACACCTCAACCATCTACTGCGCTGGCCGTCGTAAGCAATATCATAACCATCCCGCTTACTCTTGCATTTTCTCTTGAGGTGTGGTATAATGAATAACACTTAGTTATGACAGCTATTACCTGGTTTATCAATTTCCTGCTTCAATGGTACGTATGGGGTCCCATCGTTGCCGTACTACTTTATATGACATGGCGCAACAACAAGCAGATAAGTGTCATTAATGAGATTGAGAGCGTTTTACTTGTTCTAGAAATCCCTCGTACAAATGATAAGTCCGAGCTTGCAGCCGAACAGTTATTTGCCAGTCTCCACGGCATCCTGCGCGATCGCAAGGAGCTCAAGCTCAATGGCGGATTCCAGGAACATCTTAGTTTTGAGATTGCCTCTGTAGGCGGGCGCATACAATTTTATGTGTGGGTGCCAAAAGCCTTACAAAGCTTTGTGGAAGGACAAATATATTCTCAGTACCCCACAGTACAGATCCACGCTGCCGACGAAGACTACGTCGCCCACGAACGCCAGCATAGTGTCGTCTACTCTACAGAAATCATTCCGACCGATAGTGAGTACCTGCCGATTAAGACATTTCAGAATTTTGAGGTAGACCCTCTCGCCGGCATCACGGGCACGCTGGCCAAGCTTGAAGACACGAATGATGAGTTATGGATCCAGATTCTTGTACGACCAATCGCTGATGAATGGCATAAGTCGAGTGAGGCATGGATTAGATCAGTGAGAAATGGCGGCGGCTTAATGAGTCTTTTTACGGGCGGCGGCACCCAATGGCTTGGCGGTCTATTTGAAGCCTTATGGAAACCGCCAGAGCAGGGAGCAGCCGGTTCTTCTACTCTCAAAGAAGTCTCAGAGCGTGACAAGACTCGTATCGCTGAAGCCGAGAAAAAGGCCACCAAGCTTGGCTATCAGGTAAAGATCCGTCTGGCATATCTAGGCGATAGTCCGACCGATGCCAAACTCCGTATGCAAGCACTCGTCGGGACATTCAAACAATACAATAGCACCAACCTCAATGGCTTCAAGGTGACGAACGAAAGCTTCCAAAAAGAAGACCTTGCCAAATACAAGTCACGTTATTTTGCAGACAAGGGCTTTGTGCTCAATATCGAAGAAGTAGCCAGCGTCTTTCACCTACCGCACACCAATGTCGAAACGCCCAATATCGTTTGGGCCAATACCAAGACTGCCGAACCACCTGCCAAGCTTCCGCTTATCACCGGCAATACCGCAGTCGATGAGAACATTAGTGCATTCGGTCTGACTAACTTTCGAGGGGTCAACCACCAGTTTGGTATGCTTCGCTATGACCGTTCTCGTCATGTATATATTATCGGCCAGACCGGTGCGGGCAAGTCTGGGCTATTACAGCTCTTTGCTCTTTCTGATATTTTCCATAACCAAGGATACTGTATCATTGACCCGCATGGCGATCTAGCAATCGATAATATGCGGTTCATTCCTGGGTCGCGCCTGCAGGACGTCGTATATTTCAACCCCGCCGATACTGCTTATCCACTGGGATTTAATCCGCTCGAGGTCATCAATCCAAACATGAAGACCAATATTAGCTCAGAGGTAATCGGCGTTTTGAAGCGGATGTTTGGTGACTCATGGGGTCCACGTCTTGAATACATCTTGCGCTACACCATCTTAGCCCTTCTCGATCGCCCCGAGCCAACTATGCTCGATATTACTCGCATGTTGACTGACAAAAAATTTCGTGAAGACACTTTGAACTATTGCCAGGACACTGTTGTCATGCAGTTTTGGCGAGTAGAGTTCGCGAGCTGGAACGATAAATTTGTGGCAGAAGCGATCTCACCCGTCCTCAACAAAGTCGGTGCGTTTACCGCCAACCCCGTGATTCGCAATATTATTGGACAGCCCAAAAGCACGTTTAATATCCGCCAGATCATGGATGAAGGCAAGATATTGGTTGTCAATCTTTCAAAAGGTTTGATCGGTGAGGACAATGCCAGCATCCTTGGGTCTTTTCTTGTCACCAAGATCCAGCTCGCCGCCATGAGCCGCAGTGATATCCCAAATATCGAGGATCGGCGACCATTCTATCTGTACGTTGACGAGTTTCAAAATTTTGCAACCGATAGCTTCGCTACGATCTTGTCTGAAGCGCGCAAATACGGCCTCAACCTCACAGTCGCCAATCAGTATATCTCTCAGATGCCCGAAACAGTACGCGATGCGGTATTCGGCAACGTCGGTACGATGATTAGCTTCCGCGTCTCAGCCGATGACGCACCGATTCTCGCCAAGCAGTTTGAGCCTCAGTTTGAATCACTCGACCTTCTACAGATGCACAATATGCACTTTATTATCAATATGGTCATAGCAGGCGAGAAATCCCCAGCGTTTAGTGCGACAACACTACGTCTTCCAACCGCCCAAATTGATAACACCGGGCGTATTATTGAATACACACGACTGAACTACGCGCGCCACCGTGCGGACGTAGAAGAGGCCATTAGCAATCTTATCAAGCCCCCCGTCCATCTGCTCGGCAAGAAACAACGCAAAGAAGCCGAAGCCGGCGAAGAGCTTGCCAAAGCAGCATCTATTGCCCCCGATGCGCGCCCTCTCGGCGATCTATGGCCTACCGCGATATCCCGCTCGAAGGAGCCACATAAAGCCACAGAGGGGAGTGAGCCAACCCCAGTCATACCTCAACCCGAAGCCAAAAATAGTGACGAGAGCAAGCCAAAGCGCAAGCGAACCCGGACTCGACGCCGCAAATCACATGAGACTGACCAATCTCCTGACATCCAGGAGGCGCAACAGAGTAGGGAAGGAGACCCTGCCCCCGTGGTACAGCCACCTATTGAGCCAACCCCTCCCTCGGCACGGTCTGCTGACGAATCATTCCTTAACCTCAGATGACGATCATATCTGCAACAATGAGGTTAAGAACAAAAATAGAACATATTGGGTTTCGTCATATAGTCCACGCGCGACAAAAAATATCAGCTATGTCGATGAAAACTCATCTAGGCCAAGCCTACGGTGTGTTGTGACACCTACCAGCAGGGAAACAACTATCGACGTCCTAGATCATTGATACAGGTAGGCCAATAGGCGAAGAAGTTTTGTCGCTCAAAACTACCATAACCAGACAATAGACTTAACGTCGCACAATATATCTTTTACGACATTACGTATAGCGCTCTGAGATGAATCAATACCCATCGATAATAAGAGCTATCCCTCTACTGTGCAGGGGAATTGCTTGTTTCATTGTGTTCTCTAGACAATATTTTTAGGACGAGCGGTGGCACACGATACTGACCGCTCCGGCGTTAATGCACGCGACTAGCAGCCTTCTTGGCAGCACAAAAGACTGTTGTAAGTTTGATGCATCTTATCCACAGCACATTACGATACATGTCGTCAGTTTTGACTTTTTTAAAAAATATTTTAGTCCCCTACTTTTTGTACAACTACCCTGCAATTTGCTTTTTTGTATTTTGTATATTGTAGTATAGTTTTTTGTTGCTTACTTATTACGAGATATCGAACAAAAATAGAACGATAGGTAACAGGATAGGGTAAAGCCATGCCCGCCTAATCTTTGTTTTGATAAAAGGCTCGGCCACTTACGCGGACATCAAGATACGCCAGTGGCATGCTATGCGCACGCGCGTACCGCACCACCCTGCTCATGTCCTCGACCTGCTCACCTGCCGAACGATCAATCGACATCTTGATCGGATAATCGACATCTGCTAACAATATCTCCACCTGTCTTGTTGTGGCAAGAGGAATCCGTACTTCTCGCACAATAAGACCTTGTTGAGCCGTATACCCTACAACCTTGCCAACAAATCCCAGGAACCGATTGCTCGCTACCGTGCGGCCAGCCTGGGGGTCTATGCCACTTTCATCAATGATCGTCACCGCTGGCGCTTCTCCATAATTGCGCGTAAATGCGACTCCTTCGCTATCAACATATTGCTGGGTATCATCGACAACCCAGCCAGCTACAGCCCTCCGATACGACAACACAAACTCTGCCTGGCCAAATCCGGTAGCACGAATAGTAATATGTTTTATCTCAGGAGAGTTCGACTGAACATAACGTGTCAGATTTTCCTCATCAACAGTCGCCTGAAACCGCTCAAATGGCCGTTGATTAAAGTAGTCGATAATAGTATTTTTGTACGACTGGTCCGCAGTGATCGTCATGTCATTCATCCGAATAGATATGACCGCAATACATTGAGCCATGATAATAGCAATTGCTATCGCGCCGACCAAGATGCCCCCCAGTAGCGCCATCACGTGACGACGACGCCTCCTCAGGCTGTGATGATGTAGACGTGGTGACTTTACCTGAGCGTTCGTTGCCTCTGCGGCGCTCACAACAGCCGACGAACTACTGCCAGTGAATGTCCGATTGCGACGAAAAGTATAGCGATCTGACAACTCCGCATCAAAATCAAATACGGAAGTATCTGCGACAATTTGACGGCGTTTCGGCACGCCTTTCGACTGTTTACTAAATAAGCTCATGGTTTTTACCTATTGTAGCAATGTTGGCTTGGTTTATACAATTACTTCGAGGACTGACAACGAATAGCGCCGACCACCAAGGCAGCCATATCATCGGCAGCATTTGGCATGGCAAAACGTTGAAAATTTCGCGCTAACACCTGCTGACGCTCCGTATCTTGGACAAGCGTCACAATACGCTCTGCAAGCTTCTGTGGCGTGCGGCTGAGCACCCCTTCATCAATCACCTCCACCGCATCAGCACTCGCATAGACGGCAGCGTTCTTGAGCTGATGCCCCCCTGTGAGATATGGATTAGGAACAAGGATCGTCGGCTTAGCTAGCGCAGCGAGTTCTAAAATCGTTGTCGCACCAGCCCGCGTCACCACAACATCGGCCGCAGCCAATATCTCAGCCATCCCCTTCCCGACAAACGCATGTACTTGAAATACGCTCGGTTTCAGAGCGCGCGTCTGATGAGCTATGTCAGCATAGTGCTGAACCCCAGATATCAGCACGACAGAAGCGGTAGTAGTGATGTGTGACAGAGTTGCGATGATAGCATCATTTAGCTGCTGTGCCCCCAGTCCTCCCCCTGTCACGACCACGAGCGGCCGTCCGCTCGCCACTCCTTGTGCTACCTTCAATCGTTCTCGCTCAGCAGGACTGTACTTCCGCGTAAACGCATGATCAACCGGAACGCCAATATAGTGAGTTTTGTGCGTTGGATAGACATAATCATCTTGCGGCGTACCGGTAGCAATAGTCTGGGCAAAACGCGCCAATATGCGATTCGCTAGCCCTGGATGTGCATCTGAGTCGTGTAGTACGATCGGGATACGCATCATATAGGCCGCGAGGCCAACCGGCACGCAAACAAATCCACCCTTACAAAACACGACGTCTGGCCGCCACCGAGCAAGCCTATAGACGCTCTGAACCAGCCCTATGCCATTGAGGAACATGTCTCGTATGTTGGGCAGTACTATCGAAAATGGTCGAAAAAAAACTTGCCTCCAAACTGGCAGCGAGTGATACCGCCTAAATTTACCTGAAATGATTGTATCGACACGTATAGACGCATCAAAATCATGTATCTTTTGACGCGCGAGAGGCTCAAATTTACGATCACACCAAAACCGTATCTCAACATGAGGATGCCGGTTCTTGAGGCTATCGAGCACTGCGACGACCGGCGTAACGTGTCCGCCTGATCCGCCACCGACTGCCAGAATCTTCATATGCTTCCTCCTCATTTATTGCTCTATGTACAGTATACCGTGATAATTGAAATGCAAGACCAAGCACCCCCGCAATAAATACCATGCTTGTCCCGCCAAAACTAAGCAGCGGTAACGTAATACCAGTCAATGGAAATACGCCAATCATTGAAGCAATATTGAGCACCACGTGTGACGCAAGCCAACCAAATACCCCAGCTACGATCAATTGAGCCCATGGATCAATAAGCAAGGTACATATCTTTAGTAGTCGCAATAACAATGCCGTAAATAGTCCAAGAATCATCATCAATCCAACAAAACCAAATGTCTCACCTATAATTGCAAACACTGAATCATTGATAGCCTCAGGCAAATAACCCGTCGCTTGCACACTATTGCCAATTCCTACCCCAAAAAAGCCGCCACTGCCAATAGCAATCTTGGCATGCTGGATGTGATAGTTATCTCCACGCTCGCCATCCGCAATCTTCGAACTATCCCCCTGTAAGAATGTTTCAAGACGCGCCATACGATGCGGCGCGGTCACTACCATCAATAGGCCAGCCGCTATCACGCCTCCTATGATTAAAAGTCCAATTTGCTTATTCACTCCTCCAACCATCAACATACTCCCCACCAAAGCAATAATCGTAATACCAGTGCCCATATCTTTTTGAATCACGATAGTAAAAAATAATGCTATACTACTGACGATCAGGGCTGGTATGATCGTACGATGAAGAGCATTGATCTCACCAGTACGTATTCGTGCCGCTAAAAATCCTGCCAAATAGACCAGTAGACCAAATTTGAGTAGCTCAGCTGGCTGAAAACTCCCCAGTGGCCCCAGGTCAAACCATCGACAGGCACCGAGGCTACACTGCGCGATTTGCTCGATACCGAGGACATTACCAAACAACATAAGCAGCACACATGCCACTAACCCGCCCATTAGTATGCCACCAGCATAGCGCTTTATCCAATCAAGTGGCATAAACGCTATTCCCCAAAATGCCGCCATTGCAAGCGCCAGGCTGGCTGATTGCTTAACAACAAAGTATGTACTCGTATAAAAGGTGGTGTTATGCGCGGTATTGAGGACATTCGCCCGTTGCGGACCAATTGCATACATAATAATTAGCCCGATCAGCATTAATAGGCCCATAAAAAGCACTATCTGGTAGTCAGGCGCATGGAGGCGAACACTCGCTATCCATCCCGTTCGTTGTCCCTGCTGGGATCGAGTTTGACGGTATGTCGCCATCCTAAACATTGCCTCCCAATAGGGCCAATAACACTCCGATAAACCCTGAGATACATCCTATCACCCAAAATCGCATTGTGATTTTCGTCTCTGGCCATCCAATCGCCTCTAAATGATGATGAATTGGTGCTGAGATAAAAATTTTTCGACCAAAGAGTTTTTTGCTCATGATCTGCAATACGCTTGAACCAGCCTCAACAACAAATAACACACCGATTATGGGTAGTAAAAATAGCGCGTTGGTCAGCATAGCCACCACCCCAAGTGAGGTCCCAAGCGCAAAACTACCGACATCACCCATAAAAAATCGTGCCGGATAGATATTGAACCACAAGTAGCTTAGCAGTGCACCGACCGCCGTAAAGCAAAACCCGGCCAACAGCGTATTCCCCTGCATCAGAGCGATCAGCCCATACGAACCAAAGCTGAGCACAATAAGCCCACCCGCTAGGCCATCCAGGCCGTCACTAATATTCACCGCGTTGCCAGTTGAGACGACTGCGAGAGTAAAAAGTGGTATAATCCACCAGCCGAGCACCCAATCACCAATAAATGGCAGATGGATCGTATCGACACCGAGCTTAACGTAGAAGAACCAGCCAAGAGCAGCCGCTAGCAATGAAATACTCAAAAATTTCAAGCTTGAGCGCATGCCCGCAACGCCAGTACCATGACTACGAAGGTTCAGGATATCATCCGCCAACCCTACTAGGGCACCCCCAAGCAATGCCGCCAATGGCAGCCAAGTCTGTGACCGATCGAGGTTGAAAAGCCACGTTACTGCTGTCATCGATAATACGATAATCACCCCTGCCATAGTTGGAATATTGCGCTTGAACTTATTGGCATGCAGCCTCGTGAACACCTGCAATACTTCGCCTGTTGTGCTCGTTGTGCGCTGATGTTTCCAGAACTTATAACGGTACGCATAGTACGTATAAATTGGAGTGAGAAATATTGACAAAACAAATGCCCCAACACTAAACAAAAAAATGTTCACAAGCTCATTCGAGAGGGTTTCAATGTCCATTATCCTTATTATACTCCCGATGGCTGTAGCTTTAAATAGTTGCACATCCAATTAGACAGTTCCGTAAAGATTGGCGTAGCAGCTTTACCTCCCTCCAAACTCAATCCTTTACCGGCAACTCTCACCATAATCACATAGCGCGGCTCGTCTGCGGTCTCACCACCAAACCCAAGATAACTTGCGATCGTCTCAGACAATGTATAGCGACCACCGACAATTGCTTCAGATGTGCCGGTCTTGCCACCTATATAGTATCCCGGTATGTCACCGTTATGCTGCAAAAACTGTCGAGCATCGTGTATCATACGTCGTGCTGTGGCTGAAGCCTCGGGACTTATCACCCTGGCAGTCGATGGTTTTGGGGCAGCTCGTTCAAACCTTCCCGCTTGACTCATAGTCCCAGCGATAACAGTTGGCATATAGTATGTGCCGCCGTTGATAACAGCACTAAATGCACTGGCTGTTTGTAGCATTGTAATATCGAGTCCTTGGCCGAATGTCATATTGGAATATCGGACTGCGTTGCCTTCAGCTTCATCTGGGGACACAATAATACCCGGAGCCTCGCCCGCTAGTTCAATACCCGTTCGTTGACCAAGATGATATTTGTTATAGAAATAATCATAGAGGGTTTGGCGAGCTTCTTTGGTAATAGCGCCCCCGCCCATCCGCTGTAATATAGTCACCATACCCGTATTGAGCGACCAGTTCAGTGCTGTTTGCATGGAGATCGTACCAGTTTGGCCTTTCGAAGCGTTAGTAATCGTCCGATCACCAATTTTGATATAGTCAGTGTTGTTATAGGTACTTCCTGGGCTGATAGTACCTTGATCAAGTGCGCTGGCTATCGTGAGTGTTTTGATGACCGATCCCGGCTCGTAGGGAGCATCGATCACAGGATTATTAAAATCCGCGACATTTGATACGCTAGCAAGATTTGCCGGATCGTAGGTTGGCAGATTTGCCATTGCCTGAATCTTACCTGTCTGTGGATCCATCACCACGACGCTGCCATCAGTGGCGTTGACGCGCCTCAGACCAGTAGCTAGGATTTTTTCAGCCTGCGCCTGAATCGTGCGATCAATTGTCAGAACAATATTGTCGCCATCCCGAGCTGGGTGCTTGACATTGCTATTGCCGACCGTTAGTGGCACATCACGAACATCGGTCACTGTCTGCAGCAAGCCTTTTTGGCCTTTTAGGCGATCGTCAAGAGCACTTTCGATACCATATTTTCCCACACCCTCATTGTCCACAAACCCGAGAACCTGCGATGCCAATGTCCCCTCTGGATATACACGCCGTGTACCTTGATCAAAACCAACGCCACGTAGTCGGCGAGCTTTGATCATCTCAGCCTGCGATCGTGTTACTTTCGTTGCAAGTACTTGGTAACGGCTTTGTTTTTGGGCGATAAGCATCGCAAGATTCTTACGAGCACTACCACCAGCCGCCGATCGCACTGCCTCTATCACAGCTTCAGGATTATCAACTGTTTTTGGGTCGGCCCATACGGTATAAACTGCCTCGTTGAGAACGAGTTTTGATGGTGTGTCGCCATTCATAGCGTATATCTCACCCCTTTTTGGGGTAATCTCAAATTGCTTTAGTTGTTCGCTATTGGCTTGAGTCACGTAAAAATTATGCTGTATTACCTGGAGATAAAACAACCGTACCACAAATATAGCCATCATCACTAGCAGTAATGCGGCCAGCAAGTGCGTACGACTCCGAGAGGCACGGATGCTTTTCATAGCATTTATTCTTTTATGTGCTGAGTGTCACTAGGAGTGGTCATAGTCTTTGCAACACTACTTCCCTCGATTGATTTAATTGCCGTGAGACGAGCATTTTCTATCTCAAGATCACTTTTTTGCATGGTCAACTCACCAATCCTTGAGTTGACTGTTTCGCTATCATAACTATAGCCTGTCGCACGGGTTGCCTGAGTCAAATAGACTAATCCAAGAATAGTAATCATTAGGGCGATCATGATAGTGTGCGTGACTGGGCCAAGCTTGACGGCAGAAGTAAATGCAACCGTATTTTGATTGCGAGTCCATGCACTGGCGGTACGACGTGAGTTGAATTGTGCGGTTCTTGTATTCGACATGTGGTGGTGTGTTTCTATATTAGTCGTTTGTATGTTTAGCGCAGTGTCCGCAGGGACACTTCACCCTCACTGAGCATCGGCGGCTATATCGACATGTTGACTACAGCTCTAGCTCTCACAAAGCAAAGGTGCGGCGCGCCTCACCTTTGCTTTGTCGTACTCTGGCAAAGTCATTAGCGAGGACGCGCAGTTGGGCAGTCTCTGTTATTTGAACTTGACTGCGACCTGAGTAGTCACAGATTCGTTCTGTACAGTAATATGTACCGGCATTGTGGTGATGCCCCTTTCTGTTTATTTTTTTACTGCGACACGCAACTTAGCGCTACGTGATCGCGGATTGTAAACATCTTCAAGTCCGCTGATGGGTTTTTTTGTTACACCACACAGCGTTGCCTCATAGCCCGCCTGCGATTGATCAGCAAAATAATGCTTCACGAGACGATCCTCGAGGCTATGAAAACTGATAATCCCTACTCTGCCGCCCGGCTTGAGCAGCCGTGGCAGTAGTGGCAACATCATTTTAATTTGCGCGAGTTCGCTATTAACCGCAATACGGATAGCTTGAAAGGTACGTGTCGCAGGATGGACTCTTTGCCATGACCCGACATGCGTATCGAGTATGACCTGAGCAAGTTCTTTTGTCGTGGTCAGCGGTCGAGCGGCAATAATAGCGCGAGCTATTACACGCGCCCTACCTAGAGACTCTTCGCCATACTCATGAATAATCCGAACGAGCTCCTTTGCCGAATAGGTGTTAACCACCTGCTCTGCCGTCAGTGCCTGCTGATTATCCATCCGCATGTCGAGTGGACCACTATGTGTAAAAGAAAATCCTCGCTCGGGCGTATCGAGCTGTGGTGACGACACCCCCAAATCTATGAGAATTAGACTAAATGCTTGTCCGCTATCGATCAGCGTGCGAGCTGCACTCACGAAATCATCGTGGATCAAGCGGACACCGCGCCGAGCAAACCGATCGAGCGTAGCTATTGCCTGCTCATCGCGGTCGACAAGGACGGAATCAGAGTAATTATCGGTGATTGCCAAAAACTCACTTGCATGGCCGCCATACCCCGCCGTCAGGTCGAGATAATTCTCTCCCTTCTTGGGGTGTAGCGCTAGCAAACTTGCGTTGAGCAATACCGGAACATGAAGTGGTGGATGTTCTTTATACATCACGCTTATTATAGCATTAACTGCTTATATTGTTGCGTGGTCCCACTCTACGTAGAGCTCTGTGCAACAGTAATGACACTGTCGTATGAGCCGACGTACGTGGGCTCGAGATCACCTAACTGGCAACAAAAGACCTGTTTGTTTTCGCAAAATTTATTGGGTCGTGTTTGTTTTTGTGTATAAGTTGTTTTTAGACAGATGCACTCCGTCGGAGTCCATAAAAATTGCTAAAAACTTGAGAGACTTATGTGTGAGATTGACCTCATCATTACCCATGGCAATGATGAGAAACCTGTGTGAGGTGGAGTTTTTGGGAGG
>DDER01000021.1 GCA_002336735.1 Candidatus Saccharibacteria bacterium UBA1949
TTCCATTTTATGCGCACCGAGCGAAGGAATAACTGAAGTAGAAAGTTCGATCCAGGAGCTGACATCTGTCGCGCCATCAATATAATTGAATTGAGGTGTATAGTCAGCACCATTTACATGGTAGGGTGCGACGCTCATCGTGGTTTTAAAAGGAGTCTCTCCTTGGTTGATGACAGACATTTTGCCAGCGTAAGATTGGCCGGGTTTGACGCTGATCTCATTGGAAACAGGCGTGATAGCAAGATACTGTTGCTTGTCTGTGGCGGCCTGGGCACTATTGATGCCCAGGGTGGTCAGCGCGACTGCGGCTAGTATGCCCGTCGATAGTTTGGTGACAAAGCTCATAGGAGTGTTTAGTAGGTTACTTTGCTGTTCCAGTATATGTGACGATATCTGTGTAAGTGCCTGGGGTTTGGGTGAGGTTAGCCGCGACACTATACCAGACGGTTGTTGTATCGTTGGTTGCTATTGTGCTCGTATTTTTGAGAGTATTGGGCGAGCTCGACACGGGGACTCCAGCAAATGTGGTGGCAGATATAGCGCCACTACTGAGCGTGCTGGTAGGTCCTGCGCCGAATCCACCGACACCATCGACGCGGTAGCCCCATGCATTGGCGCTAAGAGCGGTCGGCGTGCCTTGAGTACCAGTGTGTGCGGCAATAGAGTTGGGGCCAGAGACAAGATTTGTGTTGGTGTCTTTGTCGGCTAGCGTAAGAGTATAGCCTGGACCATTGGTACTAACTGTTACAGTATCGCTGGCGATCGTCTGCGCGCCACTTGCGGTTGGAGTGACATTGACAGCTACTGTGCCATTGGTGGTGAATACTGATAACACCGAACCGATTTGCGAAGAGATGGTCGTGTCTTGCGTGTCTGCGGCGACAGGAGCGACTACAGATAATACACCGGCCGCAGCAACGGCGGCTACGACGATAGGCTGTTTGAGAGAGATTTTTTTCATAATATCCTTTTTGTATTGATTATTAGGCTTTATGAACTACAGTCTAGCATAAGCGGGATGTTGATGCAATAGTTTTTCGGGCACTATTTTCGAGAAAATCTCACCGTTACTAAGTACTAACTTGTAGCCGTAGGTCGGTAGTGTCATCTACTCGTCTACACTGACAGGTTGATTACTGATCAATGAGCGTATCTATAGCCTGCGAGCTAAATGGCAGTGTTTGCATAAACGCCGTCATAGTTGCCCAGTCGGGACAGCCTGCTACTGTAGGTAATCTAATTTTGAGAGCCTTTAATGATTTATTGGCCTGCCGGCCATAGTTGAAGCGATATTTTTCGCGACGGATGAGCGTAGTGATGAACAGCAGAGCAGATTTGCTGAGCGGTTCTTTTGGTCGTAGCACCATAATATGAAACCCAGTATAGAATGGTTTTGTTTGTAAAAAGGTCGATAACACTGAGCCGCTGACAGCGACGGTTATTGCACCTGGTGCGAATGGTTCAATATCAGGCAAAGCGGCAACAGTTGCTGATGCTCCGTTGTTTTTTTCGGTTCTTGAAATGTAGACGACACCAGACTGTTTTGTTTCGACGAGATTGATGAGCTCGAAACTATTGCCATAACTGATGGTGAACAGATCGCCTAGTTCATAATATTGCCAATCGGCCGTGGCAAGCTGTGGTGCGGGTAAGTTCCTAGCTGGCCGCACGGCGTAGTCGTAGTTGTGCGTGTGGGTCGCGATCAGAGTATGCATGTATTGCCAGTCAGGAACGCCACCTACGGCGGGAAGTTTGATTGGCAAAGCCTTTAATGATTTATTGGCCTGCCGGCCATAGTTGAAGCGATATTTTTCGCGACGGATGAGCGTAGTGATAAAGAGCAGCACAGCGTTACTTACTGCTTGTTTTGGCTGAAGATAGTAAATATCACGGCCACTGTAATATTCAGTAGTTTGCAGAAATGTTGCCAAGACTGAGCCGCCTCCGGCAACAGATATTGTATTGGCTGGATTAGGCAAATAGAGGGTACATTTTTTGACAAATGCCGACACGCCATTGTTATGCTCCGTGCGGGATACGAATCTGATCGCATCTGGGTCGGACGGTGTCGTCGCTTCTAGGTGAACAAGCTCTAGATTGACGCCATAGATAACGTTAAATAACTCACCTATACTAAAATATTGCCAGTTGCTCGTATCTATTGCTTCAGGCATCAGTACTATCCTCGATAGCGAGATTGAATAGAGCAAATTCTTTGATGGTCTGCTTGAAATCGGCAACTGATAGATCGGCGTAGCTGGTTTCCATATAAGCTTCAGCGCACCATTCATCGTCTGCCGTCACGACCCTTTTGATGCTGAGGCCAGGTACATCTTTGTGGTTACGATAATTGACAATCCAATTGTGCTTGATATCATTTTCAAACGCGCCGAACAGATCAATTCGGCCTTTATGCTTGCGTTTTACGAATCCATCATCTTTGTAATAGCCAAAATAGACCTCTTTGTCAGCGGGATGTGGTCGTTTGGCGGTGAATACCATGATGCAGGATACGACACCAACCTTGGAGTTAAAAAACAACTCGTCAGGCATCGAAAAGACAGCCTCCAGCGTATGTGATGTTAGCAGTTTTTTCTTGTATTCCCAGATTTTACCACTCGTTGCGAGCGCTTGCTGCATCGGTACGATCGCTACGCATCGGCCGCCTTGTTGTAGGCACTCGAGGTTGGCCAAGATAAACTCAAACTCATCAGTATCAGCCTGTTTATCGGACTTGTAGGGTGGATTGAGTAGTCCGACTGTTGGATGTTGCTTTTTGACGGCTGTTTTGATATCTTCATCAAAACAACTGCCAAGATAAATGTTGGTCTTGCCGTCCTGGTGGATAAACATATTTGAGCAAGCCAGGGGGAATATTTTGTCGGAATATTCAACACCGATAAGTTGTTTGGATTTGATACTGGCAATATTGCTTTCGTTACCGCGCGCATCCGCTATCATAATGCTCATAGCTGAGACCAAAAAACCACCTGTACCAGTACAGTTGTCATACACGATGCTGTCTTTATTGACTTCGGCAAGTTCGGCCATAAATTCTGTAATATGCGGTGGGGTCAGGACGATGCCAAGACCTTTATCAGAGTTAGCGTAGCGCAAAAACTCAATATAGAGTTGGCCGAGCACATCATAATATTTGTGTGTCCTAATAAAATCCTTGATATTTTCGTTAATATCAGTGATAACCTCCTTGAGAGCATCAGTTGCTGCATCGCTATTTCTCGATAAGGTTGAATTTGTCTTGATAAAGCTAAACCGTGCATCCAAAACCTCTAGTTTCTTATTGCCGACGCTATCGTTTTCAAACTCGTTATGGACGGTAGCGATTAAATAATGAGCTAATTGCTTCGGATCACTGTAGCTCGCATATGATTTCATGAACCCGTCATTTTCTAGAGCGATCAATACACAGCTGATCAGCAGGGCGCGCTCGTCCTCGGCAATTTTCCATTTGTGCAACTTTTTATTGAGTGACTGGGAGAAGTCCAGTAGTGTTTGATAGTCCTGGCGAAATTTCTCAGGACTTTTGATGTAGCCATTGTAGTAGCTATCAAGTGGCAAAAGTTGCTCGGCAAACATGGGTATTGCTGTCTGTTCACCCCGTAGCTGGAGCAGGTGAGAAATGCGTAAGTCTTGCGGCTTTTCACCGCTGATCGCTATGCTCAGTACATCAAAACTCTTGGCTAAAAACGAGCTATACAGCAGCGCACCATCAACGGCGTAGTCTGCATATTGATCTCGTGTTGGGCTTTCGTGTTTCGTGGTGCTCGCCTTGCATTCGACGGCGATAATAAAATCAGGATTTTTGCGACTTTGGATAATAAAATCCGGCCGGCCTCGACCCGTACCAGTCCTTTTTGAGGCAGCATTGAGGAGCTTGGTGATCTTGTCATTTTTTGACGTCTGGCGCTCATAGAGCCAGTCATGACTGTGGGTACCGAGCGCAACGGCGTCAGCATATTGTTTGACGTAGTTTTCAAAGATCGTTTCCGTATTTGTTTCATTCATAGGATTACCCATACTACTTATTATGCCACAGAAGCCATCTATCAGCATAAATATGCCTCGTTGGTCACGGGAGTATGTCAGAGGCGCATGTTAATCACGACAAGTGTAACATTTTGTAAAAAGACAAACAAAAAAGCCGCCCGTGAGGGCGACCAAANNCTAACCAGCTGAGCTACTGGCCCATTGACGTATATTTTACTGAATAACAGATACTAACACAAGCATAGCCTATTTTTGTGATTTTTTTCACTGCTAATTGTATCCAAGAGGCTATACTTCTAGTATAAGCCTACTACTTGGGATAATGACAGGCAAAAGGAGGGGTATATGTCGTACACGGCACAGCGTCTCGAGAGCATAGAAAGGAATTATCGAGTTAGTATGATAGTAAGTGGGATTGTCATGGTTGTGCTAGTAACGCTTGCCCTCTTATCGCTACCATACCTGATGGCTATCGCGACCATGGGAACCAGCGGTATCGTCGAGCCAGGCTATCTCTAGAAAAACTGCACAAAATATGGTATGATACCAGCTGAATTATGTCCATCCTCAACCCTATTGGCGAAGCGCTTGCTGGTCATCTACGCGCGATTAGAATAGCAAAAAAATCTGATGCTATTCGGCGTGGGCGTCTTCAAAAAGTCAATGTCGCTGGTGCCGGCCGTGCCCTCACTGCTGCGTACGAGCAGCTCCGCAATGCGGCAGAAAATACTGAGGAGCATCTTCTGCTGCAAAATGCTATCAAACGCTTTTACAAACAACTCTTTATTACTCGTGACGAAGGTCTTATACGTACCAGTGGTAATGAATTAGCAGTTGAGCTGACCCTCGCAGGCTATCTCCAAAATGACACATTGATTCGCAAGCAGCTTGAGGCGATTTCGGAGCTAGCGACGCAGTATTATCATGCCTATGAGCAGTTGCAGAAACGACGCAGTATCGGGACTGAAACGACTATCAAATGGACGCTTGATGTACTGGCATCGCAGATTGAGGCGCTGTTGAGTAGCCACGCTCGTGATGACGCATTTATTGATCTTGCATATAATTATTTCTCGCATACCATACCGACTAAGTCTACCACCAAAACATCCGATCAAGGAGCTGCGCTTTTTGTGGCCCTGCATCGAGCACTCCTGAAGTCAGATGATACAGCAATTCGTGCAACACTGCTTGCTCGCTATGATGTAACAGTTCAGCAGCTCGATATCTATGTGCAGTACAACAAGCATATCGACAGGCTGTTGGCTGCGCGTAGCGTCGATCGTCTCTATCAATATGTTGGCAAAAACGGTGCACCTCTGAGAATTTTGCGCAAAATGATCGAAGACCAGCCTAATGTTGATGAATTGTTAGCAACACGCGAGCAGTTTCTGGAGGCATACGAAAAACAAATTAATATTGAATATCAAAATGTTGGTCGACGGATCAATCGAGCTATTGTTCGTAGCGTTATATTTCTCGTGATTACAAAATTCATCATCGGTATCGCTATTGAGATCCCGTACGACTACTGGGTACACGGAGGTATTATCTGGCTGCCACTGATCATCAACCTATTGTTTCCACCGATCTACATGGTAGTTCTGAGGTTGACGCATGCGCTACCGTCATATGCCAATACCTCTGCTCTGGTCGATCGGATAGAAGGGATTTTATACACCGATCATTCACTGCAGCTTCGCCGTGAGCGTCCCGAGCGACGATACGGGCACACTTTTTCGGTAGCATATGGCGTGGCGGGTCTGTTGGTATTTGCGGGAGTTTCATGGCTGCTTTACAGCCTACAGTTTTCTTTGGTGCATATCTTGATATTTTTTGTCTTTATCTCGGCTGCTAGTTTTCTCGGGTTTCGTCTCAGTCGTCTGATTCGTGAGCTCGAAGTGGTGCATAGCGATCAAAATGGCATGACATTTATTCGTGACTTTTTATATGTACCGTTTGTGCTTGTCGGCCGATGGATGAGTGACAAATACAGTCGTATCAATATCATCACATTGGTGCTTGACATGTTGATTGAGCTGCCGCTCAAAACCATCTTGCGTCTCATGCGGCAGTGGGCGGCATTTATTGATGATCGTAAGGACAGGATATAATAGACGCATGCTTAGTGGTACCGAACTAGCCGAATATATCAAAGCACGTCAGGCTCGACAAGTCCGGATGTTGCGTCAGGCGCACCATATAGTGCCAAAACTACTTGTTTTGAAAAGCCGAGGTGCATCAGCAGTCATCAATACTTACGTACGCATGAAGCAGCGATATGCCGAGGACATCTTGATCGAAACAGAGGTTGTGACGTGTAGTGATGCTGAGATGGTAGCTATTATCGACCATGCCAATCTCGATGATACTATTCACGGTATTATGGTGCAGCTACCGCTGGATGATCCCTCGCGCACGGCTGCTATTGTTGATACGATTGCGCCAAAAAAGGATGTCGATGGACTTGGTGTCCGGGCGGCATTTGTCAGTGCGACTGCCGAAGCGATTGATTGGCTGCTTGCGGGGTACGGTATTACGCTAACAGATAAGCGTATTCTGCTCATTGGTCGCGGTAAGCTTGTTGGCGCGCCACTTGAAGCAATGTGGCAATCTCGCGGCCTCAATGTTACGTCGATTGACGCAGCAGTTGATGATATTGCTTCACTTCTTGCCCCGTATGATGTCATTGTGAGCGCGACGGGCGTTGGCAATCTTGTCAGGGCGGCTGATATTCCGAGGGGTGCAATTATGATCGATGCTGGCACTGTGAGTGAGGGTGATGCAATCATTGGTGATGTCGAGGCATCAGCTCGTGAACGTCGCGACATCAAAATCACTCCTACGAAAGGTGGGGTGGGCCCACTGACTATCGTTCTCATGTACGATCATGTTATTCAGGCTGCCCAGCGATCAATCAAAACTATTTCGTGATACTATCTTCACACTCTTGCTATAGCTTAGTCAGCGCGGACTTGACGCGTTCGACAACTTGTTTGGGCGTGAGATCGGCCTTGACGATGTAGCTGTGTATCTCTAGGGTGTCGAGTTCGTCAGGCGCTTCTTCTTGACCGACATTAGTCAAGATGATGACCGGTAGTGTCTTGCCGGCTGGAGTTTTGCGAATGCGACGTAACGTTTCGGTACCGTCTATTCCTGGCATCTGAATATCGAGCAGCAGGAGGTCGGGCTGAAATGATTTGACAAGATCGATACCGCTTAGTCCGTCCTCAGCTAGATCCACTTCGAAGCCCTCATTCTCAAACTTCATTCGATACATCTGGAGGATAGTCGGGTCGTCTTCGATGATAGCTATTCTACTCATGGTTTGATTATAATAAACCTAACACGTAATAGCAATCAGGGGGTAAAAGGTGACGCCGTATCACGATAATCAAGAAAAGCATGTGTTACGCGCTGAATATGAAGCTGCTCTTTATCAGCCGAGCGAGCAGCTCGGGCGACAGCGTCGTCTGGCGCGTCGTCTCGCGCAGACAGCCGAAATCATAGTGGGGCTGCCGCTTGATATTGTGCGCGAACGACGTGGCGAACAGCCCTGCTATAGTGCACATCCGCTAGATCGTGTCTGGGATAGCGATGAAGTGTATCACAATCGTATCCTTGCGACAGCAACGTTTGTCCGTTTAGGGAAAATAGCGGCTGCCGACGTGAATTCAGAGGGGTTATTAAGACATGATCCGCTCTATCTTCTATCAACCTATTTTTCGGCTTATCATAATACGACTGGCCGGCTAGAGGCTGTTGACAAGCTCATTTGGGCGCCTGATGCCACAATCGCTGACTATCGTATGCCACTGGAGCAGATCGATAGCAGATGGGGGCAATTTTTGACCGACCAGCCACGCGGTAGTGTCGCTGAGATTGGGTCATTGGCTAAAATCAATGACGCCTCGCCGCGAGCGCCGCTAGCTATTTTTCGCGAGATGTTTGCATTTGTGCGTGATCATAATATTCGTTACTTGACGGCGGGGCTCGAGCCTAAGCTCTATCCTGGATATCAGCGTCTATTTGGTGCAGCGCTCCGTCGACTTAACCCCGAGGATGAGCTCGTGGTGTTTCCGGGGGTGATAGGTGGTCAAGTGCCGCTATTGGTCGAGGTCGAACATGCCTATAGGCAATTTCAGGAGACAAAACACCAAGGATCGCTGCGCGAGCGTCTCGCAAAACACATAGTGGAAGAGTATTTTGCCAATCGGATTGATCTTGCCAATTGATGGGCTGTCGGTCATACTGATTACGGTATGGATACACTAGTTGGTGGGATCATGGTGACAACAGTCATATTGGCGGTTATTGCTGCTGTGACGGTAGTGAGCACCAATCGTCATTCGCCAATCAATCAGTGGCTCGGCGCCATGCTGGTGGTAAGTATTGGCTGGATATGTGTCGTCAATCTGACAACACCTCATGGTGAGGAGGCCTTGAATCTCTGGCTGGTGCGGATGGCATTTGTCGGTGCCTTGTTGCTGAGCTACACGCTTGTGAGATTTGTAGCGGCGCTGACTGGAGCTGTGCCACAGTCATTCATCGCATGGTCGACGATCAGCGTCATTGCACTGATCTGTCTGTCATCGACTCATTTGGTGATATCCGAAGTTATTACTCGTGGTACAGTGGTCGCGCCAACTCGTAATATTCTGTATTTTATCGTGATTTTTTATATGGCCTTTCAGGCAGTCGTTGCTCTGTATCTTCTCTATGAATATACGCGCCATTTGCATGGTGGCGCTCTCAAAACGCGGGCGGTATTATGCTTGATCGGGTTGACGTTTGGTACGGTCACTAGTGTACTGACCAATATCATTTTACCTAACCTCATGGGTGATATTGGGCCAGCACGATTTGCGTGGGTGCCGCTGCTCGTATGGACGATTATGCTTGTGTATGCAGTGGTACGGTATCGTTTTTTTGATATTCGCTTGGCGATTGTGCGAACTATTGGATATTTCATCACGTTGTATGTCGTCGGTATATTTTATATTGGTTTGATCGGGATGTTGATGCGAGTACTCCAGGGCGAGCGTACCTGGCAGCCTGAGGATATTTTGTTGACGATCGTACCGGTCATTGGGGTGCTATTAGTATATGCGCCGCTCAGAGTGATATTTGATCGGATGACCAATCGGCTGTTTTATCGAGACAATTATGACGAAAGCGACGTCTATCGTCATATTACGCACGACCTTGCACTGACGCCGGACACGACAATACTGATGAAGCGCGCGACCCAGTATCTCGCTGAAGTATTTCAGGCCGAGCATGTCGCTATGTATATTTTCGTCGAGCCGCACGTGACGGGGTTTGACTCTGGTCACGGCGCGCTCCTTGCTGACGCGGATGTCCGGCTTCTGATGCAACAAGTAGATCAGAACTATTGGGCGGTGGTGGATGCTACCAACAGCCCATCGGTCACAACAGCGGGCAAACTGCTCGCTGTGCATCAGTACGCGATGGTATTGCCGTTACGCCAGGCAGGCACGAGCATCGGTTTGCTCTGTATGGGCATCAGAAAAAGTCGCGGCTATTCTGACCGTGACTACAGCACCCTTCTGACAATTGCCGATCAGCTGTCGGTTGTTGCTCAAAACGCACTTTTTGTCGAGCAAATCCAGCACTTCAATGCCCATCTGAGGCGTGAAGTTCACGCCGCGACGCGAGCACTACGTTCGACTAATCAGCGCCTCGAGGAGTTGGATGAGGCCAAAGATGAGTTTGTTAGCATGGCATCACATCAACTGCGCACGCCACTGACGAGTGTCAAGGGCTATATCAGTATGCTGCTTGATGGTGATGGCGGCAAGTTGACGCAAGTCCAGCAGCAGCTGCTCACGGAGGCGTTTTACAGTAGCGAGCGCATGGTTCGATTGATCAGTGACTTTCTCAATGTTTCTCGATTGCAGACGGGCAAGTTCATGATTGATCGTAGTATCGTCGATCTCGCGCAGGTGCTGCGCCAAGAAGTATCCATGCTCCGGCCCGCAGCTGATGTCAAGCAAATTACGCTGACTGTGGCGACTTCGAGCCGTCTGCCGCGGGTCTATGTCGATGAGGGCAAGCTGCGGCAGGTTATGATGAACTTTATTGATAATGCGCTGTTTTATTCACACCCTGGCTCAAGCGTAGCAATTAGTCTCAAGCTCGTAACGCAGGAAATCATTTTTACGGTGAGTGATACCGGTATTGGCGTTCCTAAGTCAGAGCAGAAACGGCTCTTTACTAAGTTTTTCCGCGCTACCAATGCTCGTCGTCATCGGCCAGACGGTACTGGTATTGGGCTATTTCTCGCCCGCAAAGTGATCGATGAGCATGGCGGCTCGACTATTGTCAAATCAGTTGAGGGCCAGGGCAGCACATTTGGATTTCGCATGTCGCTAGCCGCCGTGAGATTACCAGAGAGCCACCTCCAAGACCAAAAACCACCCGTCACATAACGGGTGGTTCGGGTGAGGCTGCTGCCTCCATGGTGGAGCGGTCAGTCTCGATTACTAGCTAAGCAAATTATGCGCGTCGGCGGCTCGACAGGTAATACCCAGTCGCAGCAGCCAGCGAACCAGCACCGAGGATCGACACGAACTCACCGATACCGGTCGCAGGCATTTCAGCCGGCGTCACGGGTGCAGGAGCACATTTGCCAAGATCCGTGGTGTGGACGCTACTCTTGTATTCAGATTTCTTGATGACAACGATTTGTTTGGTGTCTGTCGCACAGACTTTCATTTTGTCGCAGTCAGCGAGATTTTTTGAATATTTTTTGCTGTCAAATGCTTGTTCGTCGATTTGGACGACTGTGCCAGAAGCGAGGTCGCAGACCTGGATTTTCTTACATTCGTTATCGATAGTAACGATTGCGTCGTCTTCTTCGGCGTTATAGTTGCTGCCTTCTGGTTTGACAGACAAGATGTTGCGGAGTGTGGTTGCACCACAAGCGAGCTTGTCGCCCGTAGGTACTTTGGCGCTAAATTTGAGCCAGGCGCCAGCGCTATTGGCAAACGAGCCGAGGTTGACACCTTGGGTTGTAACGTTGTTGCGCGTCTTCGTCTCAGCGCCAGTTGCACCGATACGATGGGTTGCAGAGCCATCGACGTACGTCATACCAGCAGGCAATTTGTCAAAAAACGTGACATTATCTTGCTGGACACCACTTGTATTGGTGTATTTGAGCAAATACTCGACGGTATCACCAGGTTTAGCGGCGACGTTTTCTTTCCAGCCGGTCGTACCAGCTAGCTTGACTTGTTTAGATACGGTGAATGCAAATTGCGGTTTGACAATAAACGTGATGACACCAGCATACTGGAAGCAGCCAGGCATCTTGCCGTCGAGCTTGTCATAGCCAAGCTTTGCGCCGGCCTGAGTAAAGATACTCTCGGGTAGGGCCGTACCAGTCTTCGTCTCGTACTTACCGAATATATTGTTGTAGTACTTCAGGCTCCCCGGTTTGTACGCTAGGTTAAAGTCGCGATCACTCGTGAATGTCGCGTGGTCGTAGACTTCGACAGGACTTGCATTTGTTGAGTTGATAAACCCTTGTACATCGATAGATTTAGCTGTCGTGGTCGGTAGGTTGACTTTGGCTGTGACGTTTTCGGCGGTGAGTTTGAGGTTATCAGCGGCGTTGTTGTGCACGTAGATGCTCACTTCATATTCTTTGCCAGGTACTACTGGCTGGTCGTCTTTCCAGAGACCATTGGTGGCGGCCTCACGGATGGTGACGAAGTTACGTTCGTCGCCAAGGTTAGGGTTATTAGTGATCGAGTTGAACGTGACATGGTCAGCGGGTTTCTCGATTGTGTAAGTTGGGCGATTTGGACCCCATGCAAATAGTGTGGCAGGTACCAGAATGGCACTGACAAGCATAGCGAGGGCGGCAGATCGCTTAGGTGCAGTTTTGACTGCAGCGATGATATTTTTCATTACATACTCCTTCTAGTCAGACTAGAAATTACCTACTACTTATATTATATCACAAAGATTTACTTATGTAAACACTTATGCTTTAGTTTTATTGCTCAGCTAGGTTGTTAATGTCCACCTTGTGGTATATGACGCCATGACGGGAGTAGCTATTTGTTAAAATCAGATCATTACAAGACATGTGAGTGCCCGGAAGCACATCGTCTATCTCGACCTCGCAGGGAGGGAAATATATGAATGCTTCCGGACGGGAAGTGAAGGGAGCAAATAATGCACCCGGGGGTGCCCATCGTTTCTCGCGAAAGAATTGATGGGCACCCCGCGGGCTACCTGGCAATCGCAGTGTTACTGCGGATCGTCAGGCACTCCCTGAGCAGGTGCGCTCGAGGGGCTGGCGTCCGCTTCCGGCTCGGCCGGAGTGGCAGGACGCGCGACCTCGAGAGGCTGCTTGGTGTGAGCAGCCGGTCCGGACGGGTTTGTCCGAGTTGCGACCGGGGGCTGAGTCGGCGTCGTGACGGCGCCGGGCCCCTGGTGCTCGTTTCGCGCACCGCGGTTGCCGCCGTCCTTCGACGGATCCTTCGGGGTGAGCGAAGGAGGGGTCGTGCTCGGCGTCGTCGGCGTGTCCGTCGGGGTACTTGGCATAGCCGTCGGCGTCGTCGGCACCGAAGTGCTCGGCGTACTCGGAGTAGGCTTAGGCTGCGGTTGCGGGTTGTGAGCCGGCGGGATCGGCGTGCCCTCGATGTCTCGAGGGATGACCGGCGTCGGCATCCGCGGGATCGGCACATTCACCACACGACGCTCGCGCGTCGGCGTGGGTGCCGGCGGCTGCTGGACGTACAGCTGGAAGCCGCACGCCAGGCGGTTGGCGAAGCCGTTGACGACCAGTGCCCGGAAGGGCTTCGGTCGCTGGACTTCCATGTCCACTCGCAAATACGGCACGCCATCCTTGCCCACCAGGGTGTAGGTGGCAGCGTACGTACCGGCCGGCATGGTCTTCAGGATGACCTTGCCCTGAGCGTCCAGCGCACGCAGACGTGCGGTGATCTGGATGACCACCTTGCGCCACGTGGCATGGTCGCGGAGGAACAGCTTGGTCAGCTGGTCGACCTTGGCCAGGTCGTTCAGGTTGAGCTGCAAGACGCCAGTCTCGTAACCCATCTGGGCGGTCAGACTCGGAGATAGCGGGAGCCGATACATCAGCTCCTGCAGCGCCTGGTCCTTCGTCAACTTGTCCATCAGGGTGCCCCGGAACTGCGGATGCACCGCATATTTGGGCCCGTGGCTGTTGACGCTGACCTTTTTGCGCGCGGTGGCGAGCTGTTCGCCCGCATACGGCGCGTAGATGTCGGCCTTGGGGCGGTTGACGTCGCCCTTCTTGTCGCCGGCGGGGACGGTAACCTTGTCGGTACGGCAGGCCTCCGCTTCTTGTTCGCGGTAAGCCGCCACGTCCTCGTGGCCAGTACGACGGGCGTCGGCCGCCATAGTCATCAGACTCTGCGGATCGCAGAGGTGCTGAGGGCCCGCCAGGCTAGCGCCCTGCCACAAGTACAGGCCGGTAAAACCAACCAGTACCAGTGCGAGAGCTACCAACATGGCGGCGACCTTGTTCACTGTGGTCTTCATGATGTTCTCCTGTTTCTCCCGCACTCACCGCGCGGGGGCGGTGTGTTTGCGGTTGAGCAGGGTAATCATGACGCCAGTCGCTGCCAAGAAGGCAGCGATGGCCAGTACGACGCCCGGCACGATGCCGACAATCCCCACCAGGAGGATGTAGGCGATGATGCCGAGCAGGATTCCGACCAGGAGGGCGGGGCCCGCCTTCTCGATACCACCGGCCTTGTTGGCCAACGTGCGGAACTTCAGGGTGCCATCCGTGTCGCGGACGGGATTACCGTCCGCGTCCGTTTCAGCACCGAGGTGTCGCTCGATCTTGGTGAGGCGCGCACCGTGGTCGTCGACGGTGGCGACGAGTCCCGGCGTGGCCGGGATGACGTTGCCGTCGGGGTCCTTGGTCTCCGGTGTTCCGTCCAGGACACCCTGGAGTTTCGCCGTCGTGTCCGAGAACGCGCCAGCGCCTGTCGCGAACTTAGCGGCGGCGTCGGCGAGCTGAGACTCCAGCGCCGCTGCCTTGTGTTCGACAGCCGTGATGCGGCCGTCGAAACCAGCAACCGTAGTGCCCATCTCTTCGAGGCGGGTCATGACTGCCGCCATGGTGGCATTGATCTCCTTCAGGACAGTCGTCGTTCCTGGGTCATTCAGTCGGTTGTGGATCGCGTTGAAGCGCTTCACTTCCTGCTCGAGTGCCGCGATAGAGGCGTCGATCTCGCCGACGAGTTCGTCATCGCCAGCGGACTTGGCCTGGTCTCGCTGCTTGGCGAGACCATTGATCATGGCGATCAGCTCGGTGCGGGTCGCCAGCGCGAGCTCTTCATTGGTGCTCATGATGTCTCCTTGGATTCGGTGTGGGCTTTGCGCCCAACGTTGTGTTGGGGCATTGCCAGACCGGCTGGCGACTCAGCTGTTGTGGCCAGCCGGTGAATCACACGGATGTGTGAGCCCCTTGCTAGCCGCAACGACGAGCGCCGCGGGAGAACAATCGATATTTTTGCTTACTCTCCATTCACTTCTATGCTGCTTAGGGGCAGCATGACAACTACCAGCGCGTGCTAATCGTCATGCCGCTCCCAGAGCATATCAGTACATGTACTGTAATGATCTGATTTGTTAACGTCCTCCCTGATCGATGCGATTCCACACGCGCCACAAAGGGTTGTTATTAATCTATCACAAAATGATTAAAATGTCAATGCTTATGACATAGTTTTCATCCCTATACAAATCCATTGTGAAATACTTCACATATACACGTATTTATCGATCTCAACTCTTGTCAAATTTTCACTAATTTTGCTCATACCGTACTCTCGAGAGGACGATACAAGCTGAGATGTCAAACTACCTGAGTCTTGCGGGGCGTGGTATGAAGATGCTATAGTTCGTATCAGAACGAGGTGGTCTCGTTGCTGGCACCTTATGACAACTAGGGGTGGTTAAGGATGACAACCATTGCTCTTGCTCCAGGTCAGCCTGGCAAACGTATTGATCCACACGTAACATGGGAGAAGTTTCGTCGTCCAAAGGCGCGCAAGCGAGATCGTAGAAAAAGGCGCCCCTCTCGAGCTAATACGCGGCCTCCGACAGAGAAGGAAGTGAAGAGCGCGGGTTGGGTCATTTTGGGGTGTGTGAAGTCAATGGGATTGGTGCCACAGAACGACGGCAAGTTAGTGTGGCCGACCTCCTCCCTCACTACCGCGACTGATGAAGTGGTGGCGTGGGCCTGCCTCAAGACGAGCCAACATGATGGTGCTCGTTATACAGTTAATTTGCCGCGAGAGCGTATGCCAGATGCAGTTCATGCCGCTCTCAGTGCTTGGGTACTGGGAGGCGTAATAGAGCGTCGGGCGACTGAAATCATAATCGACTGGCCTGCGACATCTGCGCGCGCTCATTGGGACAAGTACGAGTCGCTCACTGTTCCTACCCTAGGATGCGCATACTAACCACCTCTGATGGGCGGGGGTGCTGCTGATCAAGTGATCACGT
>DDER01000042.1 GCA_002336735.1 Candidatus Saccharibacteria bacterium UBA1949
TGTTCTGTTTTAGTTTAATGAACCTTGTAATTTTGCAATTTTTCTCTGGAGTGGGTGCGCGAAGCGCGTCGGCTTGGCCGGCTAAAGCCCTCCGTCTCTACCGCCTTTGCGGTAGGCGAACCGACAGAAAAACCAACCTTTTCCTAATTTAAAAAAGAAATTCGGCGGGAGAAAATTCAGAAAATGCAAAGGTTGGTTTTTTCTGGCGGGGCGCAGCACAGCTCCGCTGCGCTAGGCAGCGGGGCTTGGCTCTTTTCGGTCGTCATCTGCTAAAATGGGTTCTAGCGAGCGCGTAAAATCGCTCCAAGTAAAGAACCTACCTTTTTGGTAGGTTCTTTACTTGGCAGGCTCGTGAACTAACTCTCTACTCATTTTTGAATTATTTCTTGTGCCCAGCGTGATCGGTGTGGGTGCGGCGTGTGTGAATTGCTAATATGTCAAGTACCGACACGATGATACCGACTGTCAATATCATCGGTCGATAGCTCGAGATATACGACTTGATCGTCTCGCCATAGGTATCGATCACCAGTGCGTCGCTGATATAGTCAAACGCGAGCACAATCACCATAATCATGAAGATCGCAGCACCGATCAATCGTTCATGATGACGCTTCGTAGACGGGCCACTGAACAGGAGAATAATGGCTGGCGCGAGAATCAAGCCGAATGCAACGACGCTTGTCAGCGGCGGCTTGACGAGTACAAATCCGAGGCTGGCAATATACGGCGTCACTTGGTCAGTCCAGAGGCGACTCAAGACTTCACCGGCGATCAGTGCCAGTACCAATACGCCAAATCGACGCCTACTGATATAGGCGCACGCAAACAAAACAACCGCGATCAATACCACGACAATTGTATAGCTCATTTTCCCTCCGTAACAATCTCTGGTAGGTCGAATTTGGCGGTTTTGCTCACAAACAGTCCCTTGGCATCGATCGCACCGCCAGGCACAGCGAGAACATAGACAGCCTTTTCGACTGGACTATACGTCTTGTGTGGTTTTTCTGAGGAAGGAGCATTCTTGAGAATATAGACTACCCTTTTGTTGCTATCGAGCCATACAAAATCACGCCTTAGTCCATTCCCCGCAACCCAAACCGGCCACTCGTCAGTCGCATCGTAGACATATAAGTCAGCCTGATCAAGGCGAAGATCACGACTATCGTCCATCGCTCGCATAATATTACGTTCGCCATACCACACCCGTGTCGTAAACACTCCATCAGCGAGACGAACAGTCGTCTTGTTTTGTAACGACGGCACGATAACTTGGGTCACCACAAAGACCACCACCCCCATGACTGCACATATGATGATCCATAGCGATATACCTTTTTTCATAAGCATAGTATAGGCCGATAGTAGTCTTTTGTCTACTTAGTAGGCTACGCGCCGACGCGGTCTTTGACGTTGCGGCGCTTGGCATTACGCTCGACATATTCGATGATCGGCGTGGCGACATCGCGGCCGGTCACCTTCTCGATGCCAAACCCCGGACTGGCGTTCACTTCGAGTATGAGCGGCCCGCGCGCCGAGCGCATCATATCGACACCCGCAACATGCAGCCCCATCGCTTTAGCGGCTTTGGTGGCCATTTTTTTCTCTTCGTCAGTCAGTTTGATAACCACACCTTCGCCGCCCTTGTGCAAATTACTGCGAAAATCGTCATCGAGGCTCTGACGCTTCATGCTGGCAACCACTCGCCCGCCGACTACAAACGCACGGATGTCGGTACCCGCTGATTCCTCGATAAATTCTTGCAACAAGATGTTCGTGCCGTCCTCGTTGCTCAGATAAAATGCCTGTAGTACTGATTTGGCGGCTTTTTTGGTCTCCGCTAGCACGACGCCGTTGCCGTGAGTACCCCGCGCAAGCTTGATGATTACAGGTGTGCCACCGAGCTTGTCCAGCAAACTCTCTATATCCGTCGAATTACGGCTAAACACGGTCTTGGGTATGCCGACACCGGACTTGGCGAGCAGCTGCATACTGCGCAGTTTGTCACGCGACCGAGCAATCGCGATCGAGCTCGACACGGTATAGACACCCTGCATCTCGAGCTGACGCACGATAGCCGTACCATAGCGAGTCATATGGCTGGCAATCCGTGGGATGATGGCATCGAACTGCGCCAGGTCTTCCCCTCGGTAGCTGACGGTCGGTTTGTTCTGCTCAATACTGGCATAGCAATCACGATATTTGATGACATGCACCTCATGCCCGCGCGCCAGAGCGACTTCTTTGAGCCGCTTGGTAGAATAATTGGCAGTGCCATTACTGAGGATTGCGATTTTCATAGTATGATATCTCCACGCTGGTTACTCATATGATATTTTTGAAAAAATGCTTTTGGATCGAGTGATAGCTCTTGATTTAGTGTAATACTTTTCTTGCGATGTGTCTTTAGCGTGACATCGTTTCTTGATACGTCTACCAGAAATTTTCGATAGAGTAATTTATTGCCAATCAAAATTGGATAAGTATTTTGTGATCTGTCGGCAAGGGTGAAGCTCGCTCGAACCTTGCGGCCACCGATCACTACCGTGAGCTTGACACTGTATCGCACTTGTGTGGCACCATTGGAGCTACGAATAAATCGCACTTTATACGCCTTTGTCGTATGTCGCATCCCAGTATAGTATCGAGAGCCTTGTCCGAATAGGCTAAAGTGCAGCGTATAGTCATCATCAATATGAAGATCTGATGCCCATATCGATGAGCTGTCAGCACCCGTATCGATCTTAGCAGGCACATCTTGAACACCTTCCACTGGGAAAGAGGCTGCTGATGTTCGTCCGATTATCGTCTTTGGCTTCATGCGAATTACACCCATTTATTTTTATATATGGTAATATTCCAGTTATATCATATTAATAATAAAAAGTAAATAACCCTACGTTATTAGAGGTCTAGTTACACAATCCCCCAAAA
>DDER01000012.1 GCA_002336735.1 Candidatus Saccharibacteria bacterium UBA1949
ACAAATGACGACGCCCTTTTCTCGGAGGTTGAATGAAGTTATGAGAAACATGCCGGGCCAAAAACGACTCTATTTCGATCCGCCGGGAGACGTGACAATACACAATCCAGTGATTCTATAACGCCGAATCCGAAAATCTCAGACTAAAAAAATAAGCTTCTCGATGTGAAGCTATAGAAAAATGCAGTTTGTCTCTTGTCTCAAGGCACATGTAAGTCCCAGCCATAGGTCGGACGCTAGATATTCCCCGCATAAATGCAAGGTGGGTTCTCTCACATCACCCCAATAGTGGTGATAAATATTGAGATCCCGAATGTATGATGTTAGGAAAATCATACACGTCCTAAATGTCTGGGACTACTTTTATTATACTCCTAGTCGTCAAGACATGCCAAATATCGCGCTGAATAACTGTATACACCACGAGATAACACTCGTCATATATGCCCCAAGCAGCGTACCCGAGAACATCACAATGATGAACACAAGTATGAGACCATACCGCTCCATTGTATCCATTCCTCGGCGCACAAAATCAGGGGCAAGTGCATACATGACTCGGGAGCCATCCAGAGGCGGCAGTGGCAAGATGTTGAAGGCAAAGAACCCGAGATTTACCAATACACTTGTCTCAGCAATCATACCGAACACACCAGCCTCTGCACCGCCAATCGCAACCAGTACGCCAAAGCTGAAAAATGCCAACATGAAATTTGTCAGTGGGCCGGCAATTGCCATTAACGCAACCCCCCACTCGTCATGATTGATACGAGCCGGATTGAACGGCACAGGCTTTGCACCACCAAAAATAGGTGTGTGCACCCCTGTCAATACATTTGAGATGACGATGAGCAGCGGCAGCAGAACAGTCAAAAATGGGTCAATATGCTTCAATGGGTTGAGCGTCAATCGACCCAACAGCTGTGCCGTCTCGTCTCCAAGACGATACGCAACAAGCCCATGCATCACTTCGTGAAGTGTCATCGAAACAAAAATTACCCCAAGCACCGTTACAATATAGCCGATATCCATATAGCTTCAGTATAGCATGCTACCTCTTGACGAGACTAGCTCCGACCTGTATACTAGAACAGATTGTTTAATATAAGTGGAGTACTCCAACAATGGCAGCACGCTGTGAACTTACCGGCAAGGGTAAACAATTCGGTCATAATGTCAGTTTTTCACTAAGACGTACTAAGCGCGTCTTCCGACCTAACCTTCAGAAAAAGACGTTTACCGTAGATGGCCAAAAACTAACAATGGTTCTTTCTACTCAGGCCATTCGCACCCTGAAGAAAAAAGGTATCATTGCAAAAAAAGCCTAGCCAAAAAGCACCACACACGACAAAAGGCGCTCTCATTCACAGAGCGCCTTTTTAGGATTACAATCTAGCTACGTGTTATTTCTACAACAGTAGTTGTCTGAGGAAGACTGGCTGCCGATTTGAGCTTATACTTTGCCATAGACTCAACTGGTGCGCCAAGTTCATCGGTGAATGTTAGTAACGTGTCCTGCGGAACCTCGTACTGAATGGAAGTATCGGCATAGTGAACCGGTATAACCACTTTTGGGTCAATCTGACGGACAATATGGGTCGCGCTAGTGGCATCAAGCGTATAACCCCCGCCACCCACTGGAATAATCAATACATCCACAACGCCGATATCCTCCATCTGGTCACTCAATCCTTTAGCTGCAATATTTCCCAACAGCGCAATTCGTATATCACCAATTTCAATACAATACATTGTTGTTTTTTTATCATCGGCTTCATGATCAATATGTCGCTGTACCGCAATACCATAAATTGTGCTATCCCCTACCTCATACTCGCCAGGGCTATCAATCACAACACGTGCTTCCGGCGCCGGAAGCAGAAACCTTTGTTCAGTAGCCAGAAGGACCATGTCATTTGTCCTGAGATCTTTGAGGCCAATCATTGAGAGATGAGGATCGACGACTAAAGTGACTTTTTTAGTCGTGATTACAACACTATTTCCACCTTTATATTCAATTTCTATCATGCTAATTTAGCCTCCTTGCTATTTAATTTACAATATTATCAGTATCGACTAGCACGGCATGGTTGCCAGCAAGCACCTCTGCAATAAATTTGTCTCGTACGCTGAGCCGATAATAAAACTCATCATAGCTCATAACACTATAATTTAATTCTCGTCCTATTTTCTTCTCAAGGTTCTTAATAATTGCTCTGACTTTTGGCCGAGAAACGCTCCCCGCTATAAGTAAGTCAATCTTGCTCGCAGAATCTTTTATCAAGGCACCTGCTGCAATCGCTACCCGCACGCCGGGCAATCGATCACAGGCCAAACCCCAGTCATCCGCTCCAATTCCTCTCGTGGCTACGGCAGCCCCTTGAATAACACTGGCCCCCTGCTGATCGGCAAATATCGAACGAAACGCCTCATAAAACTGATACTGTCGGTTCACCTCATAGTACAGTTTATTATCTGCACTCGTACTACCGATGACACCAACCTCCAGCAGGTTCGACAGTTCCCGGCGCACAGAATTTATTTGTTCATCAATCAGTCGGGTGATTTCACGTACATAAAACGCCTTACCTGGGTTGTTCAGGAAAAGGTGGAGTAGCTTTACCCGTGTTTTTGAACCAAATAGTGCATCAATCATATTATCTTCTGTATAACTTTCTTACCCTACTATATCATATCTATTGTTCACTATCGATGAACCGGCAGATATAGGCATAGGCGACATTGCGTGCCTGCCAAACAATATCGTGGTTGCGTCGCAGCCACGTTAGCTGACGCTTGGCTAGGTGCCAATCTGCTAGTTCAGCACGTCGCTTAGTTTCGTCTAGACTATAGGTACCACGCAAATGTTCAAAAATGAGCCTATAGATATTTGCGGTCATTGCCTCGCCTATTTCGCCATATTGTTCCCGCAGTCGTACAGCCTCATCTACTACGCCATCGTCAAATATTTGCTGGCTACGTCGAGCGATTCGTTGCCGTAGTTCTTCCTTTTCTGTTGCTATTCCTACTACAAAGGTATTTTCTACTACACCCTTTCGCCTCTTTGGTGCATGCCCATTGCGAATAATATTGTTAATAACATAGCGTTTATTTTTGTCATTTTCTGGTAGTTTAATGTTGTTTTCCAAACAATATCTTTGCAGCGCTGCTATGTCCATATGCTCGAGCTGCTGGCGCCGCGCAGTGTCTGGCTGACTACCCGAAAAATCGTATTCGTATAGCACACTATCAACGTACAATCCACTGCCCCCCACCAATATCGGCAGGTGGTTGCGGGCACGGATGTCGGCAATTTTTTCTACCGCGTAGTGCTGAAACAAGGCCGCAGAGTACGGCTGGTCTGGCCTGACAAGGTCGAGGCCCCAATGCACGATACCCTGTCGCTCCTCTAGGCTGGGTTTGGCCGTACCAATATCCATACCGGTATAGATAGTGCGTGAATCCGCACAAATGATTTCACCATGATATCGTTTGGCAACATCTATGGAAAGTGCCGTTTTGCCGCTAGCTGTGGGGCCAACAATCACAACCAGCGGCAGACTGTCTATTCTGGTCGCCATCGTCTCTCCATAAAGTCAACTACTACGAAGTTTTGGCACTCAATACCTTCGTCTGCTAGTAGCTGGGCCTGGACCTCGCGACCACCGTGAAACCCACTCGCAAGACCCCCAAAGCGATTAACTAGCCGGTGCCACGGCAGCCCTGGGTCGCCATAATGCGCAATACCACCCACCACCCGGCCGGCATGCGCTTGCCCGGCTAGCCCCGCCATGTCGCCATAGGTGATCACCCGGCCCGCCGGTACCTGCGCCATAATCGTGTATACCGTTTGGCGAAAATTAGGCATTTGCATGTTTTTCAATCTCACTCATGACACTGGTCCAGTCGGCACAATGTTTGATGCCTGCTGGGATTGTTTTGGAATCCTGCCACGGGTAGTTGCCAAACCAAATAAGCCCACCAACCCCATGTTCGGCTGCATGTGTCAGGTGCTTCAGGTTGTCGTCTATCAATACATCAGCCCCTAGGCGCTTGCAAACATCGCCTTTGGTAGCATCGAGCCCAACGTGTTCTAGTGTGGTAAAGACACCCTTGCCAAAGTAGTTTCGCACCATGGCTGTTGTTACTTCTAGCAAGATGCCGCTGCGCGCCGTCACCATATGTAACTCATACCCCGCACTTGCCAACCGATGCACTGCCACTACCGCCTCTGAAAACGGCTGTATGGTTGCGTATTCTTTTGTCAGCTGAATAGCATAAATACGGCTGTGCACCACCGCACGCGGCGCGCTCCATTCAGTGTTGTCAGACTCATGCGCCCGCTGGTAGGAAACCTGCGCGCAATACTGCCGGTTATAGGCATCAACAATCGCATAAGTTGACGGTAGCAAAACATCGTCGCAATCAATCGCAATAACAAGCTTTGACATCTTATAGTTTCTCCAGATACTCCGCGAGGCTATCTAGCGCCACTTTCTCCTCCGCCTGTTGCCTGCGCACACTCACTTGGCGTGTTTCCATGTCTTTTGGCCCCACGATGAGCTGCACCGGTATCTTCCAGGCGGTAGCTTCGCGGATTTTTTTGCCCAAAGACTCGTTGCGGTCATCAACACTATAGCGTAGCTCGTTATACTTGATAGGCTGCATCAGTACTGTGCGTTCGAGCACTTGCTTGATTTCATCTACATAGGCCATTACCGTATCGTTGATTGTCAAAATACGTATTTGCTCGGGAGCCAACCAGAATGGTAGCCAGCCCGCTGTCTTCTCGAGATAGAATCCCATGAATCGTTCGATCGAGCCCAAGATAGCTCGGTGAATAATAATTGGACGTTGCTTGTCACTATTTGCATCAACGTAAGTCAGGTCCATGCGCTCAGGTATCAAAATATCTACCTGTGATGTCGCGATTGAATCCTCCTTGCCGAGCACATTACGTGTTTGTACATCTACCTTCGGGCCATAAAACGCAGCCTCACCCTCAGCCTCAATATAGTTGACACCGAGTTCATCCATCGCCTCACGAATCAGATTACCAGATGATTCCCAGACGTTTTTGTCACCTTCGTACTTGTCTTTTTCGTAATCTGGCAAGGATAATCTATACCAGTAGTCATCGATACCAAACGTCTGATATACTTCACGAAATAGCTCAAGTACGTTTTTGAATTCATCTTTGAGCTGGTCCTGAGTCACATACAAGTGCGCATCATTTTGCGTGATAGGACCCCGCACCCGAATAAGCCCTGTCAAAGTACCAGATAGTTCATGGCGGTACAGCCCGGCATGCTCGGCGAGGCGGAGTGGAAGATCGTGGTAGCTTTGGACGACTTTGCTGTATATCTGATGATGATGCGGACAGTTCATCGGCGATACATAAAACTTTTGCCCCTCTGCATCTTCCATCGAGAACATATCTTCAGCATAAAATTTTGCGTGACCTGACTTTTGATAGAGCTTTTCGTGAGTAATCGCTGGTGTGTCAACATACTTATACCCTCGCGCTTCTTCCAATTGCCTCATGTATCGACTGAGGAGGTTTTTTATGATTGAACCTCTTGGCATCATGAGAGGCAGTCCCTTCCCCACATCCTCGCTAAATGTGAAGATCCCTAATTGCTCTCCGAGTACTCGATGATCGCGTTTTTTAGCTTCTTCGAGCATAGTCAAGTGCGCCTCAAGCTCTTCATGTGTCGCAAATGCTATGCCGTAGAGTCGCTGCATCTGCGGATTCGTCTCCTTGCCGCGCCAATAGGCGCCAGCCACACGCATGAGCTTAAATGCACCGACCTGGCCAGTAGAGCGTGCGTGCGGGCCACGACAGAGGTCGGTGAAATCTCCGTCGGTGTAGAATGAGACACTCTCGATAGCAGCATCACCATCAGCAATCGTACCCAACTCGGCCGCGTCGAGGTCTTTGGCAATTGTGGTGCCGGCACGACGAAGGTCATTCAGCAGCTCTTCTTTGTACGGCTGCATGGCCTGTTGTGACCAGCCTATCGCTTCGTCAATCGCTTTTTCGCTACGCACAAATTCATAGTCATTTTCGATAATTGTCCGCATTTCTTCTTCAATTTTTTTGAAATCGTCTTCGGAAATCTTGGTTTCCCCAAGGTCAATATCATAATAAAACCCATTATCTATCACTGGTCCCACGCCAAACTTTGCCTGCGGCCACAGATGCTGCACGGCTTGCGCCATAATATGGGCAAGGCTGTGTCGCATGGCATAGAGCTGTTCTTCGTTCATATCACTCTCCTTTTATAATACAAAAAGCACGCCTATCGTAACTTTTTACGTGCGTGCCTCGGTCCGCGAGAAGCGGAGGTTCCACCTTGGCTATTACTA
>DDER01000032.1 GCA_002336735.1 Candidatus Saccharibacteria bacterium UBA1949
TGCCAGTGGCAGTTCGGAAACGAACTTTCCGATGAAAACTGTGTTTTCAATCGCGAAATTCGGGGGTCGCAGTATGTGACCAAGTCCTCTTATCCGCACCATTTTAGAGTAAAAATCCAAATCTTTGCATTTTGAGACTTCCCCCGCCGAATTGCTTTTTGTATTTGGAAATGATTTGTTTTTCTGGACGGTATGGTCGCCCTGGGCGACATTTCCTTTATAATAGACTGTATGTCTGACCGTCTAACCTCAGCTACTATTAATCTTGGATATTATTCCCACAACATATCAAAAATATGTAAGCTGGTGTCTGGTGAAGTAAAGGTAATGGCAGTTGTAAAGGCAAATGCTTATGGACACGGAATAGAAAGAATTGCCAAGACAGCAATTACCGCCGGAGCTTCGTATCTCGGTGTAGTCAGCTTGGGTGAGTTAAAAAGAATTCGCAATGCCTCTATTCATACGCCCGTCCTAATACTCAATTACCTAGACTCCAATTCACTTTCAGAAGCGATAAAATTGAACTCATCTATTACAGTCATGGACGAAGCTATCGTTCTTCTGATCGAAAAAGAGGCAAACAAACAATCAAAAAATGTAAATGTGCACATAAAACTTGATACCGGTATGCACAGAGCTGGCTGCGACCCTGACAGGCTACTGAACCTTGCTCAAAAAATACAAGCAGCACCGCATCTAATTTTAGAAGGCTTATTCACTCATTTCGCAGAGTCAGAGGTGTTAGATGCTGCTTTTACTCATCAACAGCTAAAGCTGTTTAACCAAGCTATAGACTCTCTTAAGACTATCGGTGTCAACCCTCCTTTGTTTCACTGCGCGAACAGTGCGGCAATTATTAATTTTCCAGAAACGCACTTCACTATGGTGCGACCAGGTCTAATAAGCTATGGACTGAACCCATTTCCTAAAGACCACCCTAAATATACAGTAGTGGCAGAAAACTTTAGGCCAGTTCTATCGCTTAAAACTCAGGTCGTCTTTATTAGAGTTATTGAACCTGGTGAAACGGTTGGCTACAACCGACGATGGCAAGCAAAGAGACAAAGCAGACTTGCGCTATTGCCTGTTGGTTATGGCGATGGCTATCGCCGTACACCATATAACGCTGGCAAAGTTATCATAAATGGTCAATATGTTCCGATTGTTGGTAGTGTGGCTATGGATCAAACAGTCGTTGACATTACTGACATACAAGGTCCTGTCGCTGTCGGCGATGAAGTTGTCCTGATAGGCAAGCAAAACGTCGTATCGCTCACAGCAGACGACCTTGCGACCTCGTACAACACGGTTAATTATGAGGTAGTTACTGCTTTACAAGACCGCATAGATAGAGATTATGGCGTGAAAGCTTAATCGGATCGTGGGTGTACCATTCAAAAAAAATAACCAAAAATAGCCGAGCCCTGTGCTTGGCTATTTTTTGGTATGTATACATTTATGCATTCTTGAACTTCCAGAAATGAAGAACCCCGCATAACGCGGAAGCGGGGTGCTTCGACACGTTCTGCGGGGCTGGAACCTTATGTCTTGATGCCTGCTGGCAAAACACGAATCTTGCCAGAGATCTCATCGATCTCGACCACGACCGGAGTGTGGCCATTCTCGGCGAGCCGGTATGCAACCAGTGGGACCTCTTTCAAGGTTGCGACGCCTGCCGCGACCATCGCTTCGAGGGCGCGTTGCAAGCCGAGGCGGTATGCCTGCGCGGGCGTGAGACTATTGAGGTCATGCTTGCTCATAACAATCTCGATTCATGTCAGAAGGTTCATGGCTATCCGTAACCTTGCGGATAAGGATAGTACAATTATACAGGATTATGTGACAATAGTCAAGTAGCTCAACAAATTGGGAATCATCAGATCAAATCATTGATGCAACAATACGGATAGACACGGAATTAGTGTGGGGTATCGAGAGGGAGCACCCCGACCAGGCTGTCACGCCTGGTCGGGGTGCTCGATGTTAAGCGGCGGTAGCGACGTAAGCAATGCTCGCGCCGACAGCCTGAACCGCGTAGCGCAGTCCCGGACCGTCCCATTCATGGGTGTGGTAACTGGTAAAGATGTACAGATAGCCAGGCACCACCACGATGTCTTTCCGAGAAGCCTTGGTAGTAGTGCCGCCTGCGTTGACCAGAGTAGTTCGACCCCTATGGCGAACAATCTTGTAGACGCGGATGCTCATGAACTGATACCTAGCGTCTACCCACCCCTCGCCACAGTCGCAAGCAATTCGCCTCATGTCGCCGCTTGGTGCCAGCCGAACAGCGTACTTGCCATTCACCGCCGGTCCGTAGCGAGTGACGGTCATGCGCGACTTGGTCATCTCGCCGACGTAGTAATCGAACGATCGGCCGGGGCGGAGTGTCAACTGCCGTGATGTTCTGAAAATGGACTTAGTACTAGGGTCGCTGGTGACTTTGGCGGTGACTGCCGACGCAGTGTCGGTATGCATGGTGCCAATTGACGCCATAGCGACAACAGGTGCCGCCATGATTGCGAGAACGAAGCGGAATATGCGCTGCGTGATCATGATGCTCCCTTTTGGTAGCTGTAATCGGTCACTTGCGAATGAGGAAAGTGAGTTTGGCGCTGGCGGACTGCTCCTCTACCGTGCCGTCGTATCCTGAACAGACTAGGTCTTTGCCCGCGTTGACTTCTATCTTGTAGCCCGAGGGTGGCGGGTACATCCAATCATTGTTACCGAATGACTGGAGAGTAACAACACGCCATCCTCGGCGACCGTGTGGTCGCATGACCGTGACGTAAGTGGTGTTTGACGTCATGGTGAGGCGTCGACAATCACCGATGTTTGTCCATGATCGATCTCGCGTCGAACTGATCTGAAGCCGCTTACCCCTGCCTCGCCGCTGAGTAAGTCCCGCCCACACGACAATTTTTGCACCATATGGCGCCTGGGTGGTGCTCGAGGTGGATTCGCCGACGTTACGCAGGACAGGCAGCGTAGCCGATAATTGAGTGGCGGCTACAGGGTTGCCAACTGGTTGGGCTGTCTCCGCTAATACGGCGAGACCCAAACAGGTGAGCAGGGCTGCTACCAACAACGAGCGAAGGCGGGCAATAATCATTTGCATGTTTCTACCTTTCAAAGCGCCGCAGGGTAGACTCGTTCTATGATAGAGAACGAGCTAGTCACAAGCGATGTGCCATTTGTGATGACGCCTCGTTTTGTGACACGCAAAACCTCTATACTACAACATCTAGAGGGGTTCAACGCGTTACAAAACAATACTATAAACCATAAAATTCTATCCGTATTGTTAAGGGGCGGACGAGTAAGCAGAGCTCCTCAAGTCCGATTGCGACTATATCATAATATTGCTATATACACAACTTTCTTTGTATGACCTCTGTTATATAGTATAATATCCTGTATGCTTATCACTCCAATCAAAACTCGTATTGTCACCGCTGGTAGTACAAGTTTAGAAGCGCTGATTGATGCAAGTGTGCCCGAATTTCCAGATCAAGCGGTGCTGGTTGTGACCTCAAAAATAGTGTCTCTCTGTGAGAATCGTGTTGTCATGCTCGCAGATGCCACCAAGGCAGAACTTGTTGCCAGACAAGCTACTCGCTACTTACCAAAAGATTTCACGCCGTATAATTACCAGTTTACTTATACCAACGGTGTTTTGGCGGCGAGCGCTGGTATAGACGAATCGAATAGTGGTGGCTACTACGTGCTATGGCCGCAAAATCCGCAGCAAACCGCCAACCAACTGCGACGCTACTTGTGGCAGAAATTTGGCGTTAAAAGGGTAGGTGTGGTGATAAGTGATAGTGTGTCAATACCATCGCGGCGCGGCGCGATAGGTATGCCGCTGGCGCATAGCGGTTTTGCGGCGCTCCGTAGCTATGTCGGATCAAATGATTTGTTTGGGCGTCCGTTTGATGCTAGCGTAGCCAATGTAGCCGCCGGTCTTGCTGCTGCTGCGGTAGTATGCATGGGGGAGGGGGCGGAGGGCACGCCGATGGCAATTATTAGCCAGGCAAGCCAGGTAGAATTTTGTGATCATGACCCCACCAGCGAAGAACTATCCTTGCTACGTATACCTATGCACGAGGATATTTACGGTTCCTTCTTTGCATCTGCTCCGTGGCAGCATGGAAAAGGTCAGGGCGAGGCTAGTTGGGTATGAAGGATTCTCGCAACGTGATCGATGCCTACAAGGGCTGGCCAGTCCAGGATATCGTGGCTGACCTAGATACTCATGGCAGCCCGCTCGAGATCGCGATTGAGAATCTTGAGCGGGACTTCAATATGGGCACCATCGTGCGCAGTGCCAATGCGTTCGGTGTGCGACGAGTGCACGTGATCGGTCGACGTCAATGGAACAAGCGCGGGGCGATGATGACAGACAAATATATCCACATCGAATATCATCTGTCGGTTGCGGAATTTCGGGCATCTGTGGGTGATCGACGTATCGTGGCGGTAGATAATGTCGAGAGAGCACGCGGCCTCAATGCCGAGCCGCTCCCTCGTCATGCGGTGTTGGTATTTGGTGCTGAAGGGCCTGGGCTATCGACTGACTTACTCGCCATCGCCGACGATTTGATAGCCATAGAACAATTTGGCAGTACCCGTAGTCTCAATGTCGGCGTCGCTGCTGGCATCGTGATGTATGAATGGACGAGACAACACAGAGGCTCATAAGCCGCTCATGCTTGCGCGAGGCGAGCAAACATGAAACAATAGTAATCAATTATGAGTTCATTATCTTCGCAGAGCTACAAAGGTGCAACTGACTGGTATCCGGAGGATTTTCGCCGGCGCGAGTACGTGTTCAAGATATGGCGTCGGGTCTGCGAGCGATATGGCTACGAGGGATACGATGCGCCGCTGCTCGAACCGCTTGAAGTTTATGCCGCCAAGAGCGGCCAGGAGTTGGTCTCGGAACAAACGTATCAGTTCATAGATCGAGGCGATCGGCATGTCGCGATTCGCCCAGAGATGACGCCGACCGTCAGCCGCATGGTGGCTGCTCGCCGTCAAGAATTGGCGTATCCAGCACGATGGTATAGTATTGCGCAGTTCATGCGCTACGAGCGGCCGCAGCGGGGGCGAGAGCGCGAGTTTTGGCAGCTTAATGTTGATATATTTGGCAGCGACACTCGCCATGCAGAGGCAGAAATCATCATCATGGGCGATCAGATCATGCGTGAATTTGGCGCGCACGATGAGATGTACACTATCAAAATCAACAATCGCAAACTCATCAATTTTATGATGGCGCAGTACCTCGAGCTGGACGCTATTCAGTCGCAGCTGATGATCAAGCTTTTTGATCGCAAAAGCAAGATTTCGCCCGAAGTGTTTCGCGACCAAGCAATTGATATATTTGGAGATAGGTCTCACGAAGGATTGCAGAAAATCGCGCATCTTCTCGCTGCCAAGACGATGGCGGATCTGCCTGAATCGATTCGCGATAGTAGTGCCGTGCGCGAAGTTCAAGAGCTATTCACGCTTCTTGAGCGGGCTGGCGTCAAGAACGTTGTCTTCGATATTACGCTGATGCGGGGACTTGATTATTATACCGGTACTGTGTTTGAATTTTTTGATATGCATCCTGAGAATCGCCGCTCACTGTTTGGCGGTGGACGCTACGACGGACTAGTAGGTCTTTTTGGGGCAGAGCCGCTCGCCGCGGTTGGCATGGCGCCTGGCCTGACGCCAATGATGCTATTTCTCGAGTCGCATAAGCTGATGCCTCTTGTGCCTTCGACGACAGAAGTCTACATGATTATTCTAGGAGATGCCATGCGCGGCGCTCAGAAGCTTGCCGATCAACTGCGCACCGAAGGCGTGCGAGTAGAAGTAGATTTCACGGGGCGCAAGCTCGACCGTCAGATCAAAACAGCGGTCAAAAAGCAAATTCCCTATATGCTATTTGTCGGTGACGAGGAGCTTTCTCATGAGATTTACTCGCTCAAAGACACGCAAAACAGCACAGAGCACAAGCTTAGTTTTGAGCGCATCGTCTCTACGATCAAAGATCGCCGCCGTCGACCCAGTCAAGATGACGAGCTAGACAAGCTCCAGGATTGATAGTAGCCTAAAAATTGCCATACACCAAGTAACTTTGTGTATTGGATGATTTTTTGCTACACTGTGACAATATGAAAACTTCTGTAAAACACCTCTCTGACACCAAAGTACTCATCACGCTCACGATCGATAGCGACGAATTAAAAGACGCCGAGCTCGTAGCCGCCAAGGCGCTCGCAAAAGATCTCAAGATTGCAGGTTTTCGAAAAGGCAAAGTGCCTATCAAGGTTGCGTTGAAACATCTTGATGAGCAAACCCTGGCAAATCACACGCTCGAAGTGGCGGTCAACAAAGCAATCGCGCTTGCATTTGACAAGCACAGTCTCCAGCCTCTTGCTAACCCAGATGTCCAGCTCAAAAAATATGTGCCTCATCAATCCGCAGAAGTCACAGCCGAAGCAGAGATATTTCCAAAAGTGAGTCTCGGCAAATACGACAAGCTCAAACCTCTCAAACTCGCCGACAAGATCACGACCGACGAAATCGATACGGTGATCGATACTATTTGCAGTCAGATGGCAGAGAAAAAAGAAGTAGTGCGAGCCGCCAAGCTAGGCGACGAAGTAGTGATTGATTTTGTGGGCAGAGTCGACGGCGAGGCATTCGAGGGCGGTACGGCCACCGGCCACACATTGACACTAGGCTCAGGTTCATTTATTCCCGGCTTTGAGGACGGTGTCGTCGGTCACAAAGTCGGCAAAACATTTGATGTCAAAGTGGACTTCCCCGCAGATTATCACGCCGAACATCTCAAGGCGAAGCCAGCGGTATTTGAAACAACGATTGCGGCTATTCGTGAAGTCGTACCTGCCGAGCTGTCCGATGAGCTGGCTGCAAAGGTTGGTCCATTTACCAGCAAAGATGAGTTGATCGAAGACATCAAGCGCGAACTGACGGCGCGAAAAGAGCGTGAAAATCACGAGAAAATTCGTGAAGACCTAATCCGTCAATTAATCGACAAAAGCACCGTGCCAATACCAGAGGTGCTCAAACAAGCTCAGATGCGTTCAGTCGAACAAGATATGACACAAAACGTCACCTACAGCGGCAAGAGTATCGATGATTATCTGAAATCTCAAGGATATGACACCAAAGAAGCGTGGCTCACGAAAGAAGTCGAGCCAGCAGCTGAGCTGCGTATCAAGGCCGGTATGGTCCTCGCCGAATTGTCGCGAGAGCTTCAGATAAGCGTCAGTGATGAAGAGGTAACAACCCGTGTTGATATGCTAAGACAACAATATGCCAACAATCCTGACATGGCGAAGCAGCTCGATGAGCCGCAAGTCCAGCGCGAGATTGCCAATCGTATTCTCACCGACAAGACGATCGACCATCTGGTTGAGCTCAATACCAAACAGTAGGCCCTACTAAGGTTAATGTTGCACGAACAGCGAGTGTGTGTTATAATATACTTAATCCTCCGCACCCCACCCGCAACCCCCAACTGCAAC
>DDER01000013.1 GCA_002336735.1 Candidatus Saccharibacteria bacterium UBA1949
TGTTTCGATTGCTTTGATCCTATTCTCATATTCTTCTTTTGGCATTTTTTTTATATAGTTCAAAACCTCTTCGTCATTCGCAAAATGCTTCCTGTCAATGAAACACTCATTAGGGATATAGTCAGCCACATTGTCAGCACCCCAATATATCGGTATGGACTTAGCTAGGAAAATGTCAAAGATCTTTTCTGATATGTAACCATTTTGATGTGTTATCGAATCATACGAAATAACAAACTTGTAGTTGGTAATTGTATCTAGTTTTTTATCTCTATCTAACACGCCTTTGGGTTTAATTTCAGCAGGCCAATAGTCTCCATATAAGTCAAAGTCGTCTGGACACCTCTTTGAAAAGAATCTCGCTACTTCCTCTCTTGCTGTATATAGTTCTGATGGCCATTTCTTGATGGGGATTTTACTGGCCCGATTATTTGCAACCATGCAAAGTAACTTTCGTGCGTCGAAGTCACCTTTGTATACTCTTTCTTTTTCATGGTAATCGCCAACAACCCCTTTGATAATAGACTTACCGTTTACAACATTGTCATTGTATGTCATGACAGTACATAATTTCGACAATATCTTAAGGCCTTTGTCGGAGTGGATCCTAATCATTGCAGATGGCGGCTCATAGTCAATGTGCAGAGTCCGGCCTAGCTTACCGGCTTTCCAGATATTCCAAAAATGACGAACGTTTTGAAAATATGTATTGTCAAATGACAGTATGTAATCACTATCCTCTATCTTGTTGATGTCATAGGTGGCTAGAGAGTGCCCATCTTTTTCGAGCTTATCCTTTAGGATATTGGTCCAGCGCCGCTTGTATTTATCAGCGAAGGCTAGGTTCTTCACCTCATACCCATAGTAAGGTATGTAGCATATCTTTAGCTTTTTACCCTTTATCGCTTGTGCCATGTTCGTGAATTGATTATCGGTATGTAGCTCTGGATAATTCTTAGTACTTTGTCAGACACATTTATGTCTTCATAGTTGGGCACCCTGATCTCATCTGTCTTATCGTTTGTACCGACCGCAATGTCGATGGCCGCAAACATACTATCCTGTTCAATTCCACCCAATATGAGAGTGCCGGCATCTAGCCCCTCCGGGCGCTCCTGAGAGGTTCGCACTGATACCGCCGGAAAATGCTGGATGGTAGCTTCTTCGCATATGGTCCCGCTGTCCGAGAGTGTACAGTACGCGTTTTTTTGCAGTTTATTGTAGTCAAAGAATCCCATAGCTGGCATATTGGTAATCAATGAATTAAATTCTATACCCTCAGACTCGATCCTTTTTTGGGTCCTAGGGTGTGTTGAGAAAATTATCGGCATATTATATTTTCCGGCTACGGCATTGAGGGTGCTACACACGGTCTGAAAATTATTACCAATGTCTAGATTTTCTTCACGATGCAAACTGACAACAAAGTAGTTACCAGCCTCGATATTTAGTTTACGTAGAATTTCTGATTGGTCAATTTTTGTAGTGTATTTATATATAACCTCTGTCATCGGCGATCCCGTTACAAACACCTCATCTTTTGTCTTACCCTCAGTTATCAGGTATTGTTTGGCGTTGTTTGAGTATGCCATATTGATATCACTTAGATGGTCCACGACCCTGCGGTTGATTTCTTCTGGCGTATTAAAGTCGAAGCAGCGATTTCCAGCCTCCATGTGAAATATTGGTATCTTGAGGCGCTTAGCCGAATAGGCCGAAAGACAACTATTAGTGTCGCCAAGCACCAAAAGTGCATCTGGCTTTTCCTGCACCATCACGTCATACGTCTTAGAGATAATATTACCGACCGTCTCGCCAAGTGTTTCTCCCGGGGCGCCCAGATAATGATCTGGCGCCCTTAGTTCTAATTCATCAAAAAATACTTGATTGAGGTTGTGGTCATAGTTCTGGCCAGTATGCACTAAAACAAGTTCGAAGTATTGGTCCACTTTTTTGATAGTCTCTGCCAAGCGTATGATTTCCGGCCTGGTACCTACCACGACCATTATTTTTTTTCTGGCCATTACTTATCTGACTCCCCGGCTAAGCTCTTGGCACCGCTACTCACGACTTTTTTCGCGTATGTGTCGGGAAAGTTCTTGTCGAAAAGCTCATTTCCCCATAGAACCATAATCATGTCGCTGTCACCAATATTTTTTATGTTGTGTATATATCCGGGAGGTATAGTCACGATCTTGATCTCTGTCTCATCTACTTCAAATGTGTAGTTATCAGAGTCATCAAGTATATTAGTGAACCCTATTCTCGCCTTGCCTCTCACCACGATGAACTTCTCAATTTTTGTGTGGTGGTAGTGCTGTCCGCGAATCACCCCCGGCTTCGTTGTTGATATTGATATCTGACCAGCCTGATGTGTACGAATAAGCTCTGTGAAGTCACCTCGATCATCGCGATTCTTGGTCGTCGTTGCAACAAGTGCCTTGAGTGGTAAGTACGTGACGAAAGTAGCATGTAGTTTCTTGATGAAATCATCGCCCGTTGCAGGCACGTATATGCTTTGTGATTCGGCCCTAAACTGCGCGAGAGTGTCTGCGACATAGCCAAGTGAAACGGTATATCTTGGCGTAATGTAACAATAATCCCCCTGACGCTCAGTAGGTTTGTTGCCGCTTATGATCCTTTTAAACTCGTATGCGATGTCATCTATATAGATCAGTTCTATTTCTTTAGTCCTGTCTTCTATAGTTATTTCTTGATCCGTCGCTATGTTGTTGCAAAATGTCGCAACGACTGAGTTATAGTTTGGACGACACCATTTACCGAAAACGTTGTGAAACCTATATACAATCGACCCATTACCATACTCTAGTATGGCGTCTTCGGCTTGTTTTTTGCTTTTTCCATAGTCATTGTCTAACTCCGCGTGTATAGTAGATGCAAACAGTATGGGAATCTTGAGGTTCTTAGTTTTTAGTAAGTTTACGAGTTGTTGTGTAAGTTCCGCATTGCCTACATAAAACTCTTTCGCTTGGTCTGGTCTATTTACCCCAGCAAGATGAATGATGTAGTCTGTATCTTCTATATTTTTTTCAATATCCGAGAAGTCAGTATCTTTATCAAATTCTACAATCTCGACACTATCCATCTCCCGGAAGTGAACTGCCAAGTTCTTACCTATAAATCCCTTTGATCCCGTTATCAGCAGCTTCATATAAACCTTATGCCTTGAATTGCTCTAATTTTTTAAGCAACGTTTTCATACCCTCAACATCAAGCCTGGTAGTGTTATGAGAGTTGTATTCATCCACCCTAGATAAGTTATCATTGCCTATGTTTTCGAATTTCTGATAATTAAGGTTTCTACTATCTGTGGGTATGCAGAAATAATCACCCTCATCTTCCGCACATAGCATCTCTTCTTTTGTTACCAATACCTCGTAAAGCTTTTCACCGTGGCGAGTACCGATGTTTTGTATTTTCACATCAGACTGTTTCAGTTCTTTTATCGCCTTTGCTAGCACATCAATTGTGGCGGCGGGAGCTTTTTGTACAAAAAGATCGCCTTGCCGACCGTTTTTAAAGGCATACAGCACTAACTCTACGGCATCCTCCAGAGTCATCATAAAACGCGTCATGTCTGGGTTGGTAATACTGAGTGGTTTACCGTTTGCTATTTGGTCAAGAAACAGGGGTATCACAGACCCACGAGATGCCATAACATTCCCATAACGAGTCCTACATATAACGGTTCGTCCTTCTGCCAGGTCGCGGCCCTTGGCTACGGCTACTTTCTCCATCATCGCCTTGCTCATGCCCATGGCGTTAATCGGATAGGCAGCCTTATCAGTAGATAGCACGATGACCTTTTTGACATTATAGTTTATGGCCGATTGTAGCACGTTCTCCGTACCAAGCACGTTGGTTCTGACCGCCTGAATAGGGAAGAATTCGCAGGATGGCACCTGCTTAAGGGCGGCGGCGTGAAAGATATAATCTACACCTTCCATCACGTCATTCACGCTTCGGATATCACGCACGTCACCAATATAGAATTTTATTTTATCGTTTTTGTATTTAATACGCATGTCTTCTTGTTTCTTTTCATCACGCGAGAATATTCTAATCTCTTTTATATCGATATCTTCCCCTAGAAACCTATCTAGAACAGCATTTCCAAAAGAACCGGTTCCCCCTGTAATAAGAAGTGTTTTATCCTTAAACATTTATCCTCCGTCATGACACATTTGTCAGTATTTCATTGAATGATCTTATTATACAGCTTTTTTATATCAGTTAACATACTCTTTCAATGAAAAAAGCACTTGTAGTCACTTCTTTTTGGGAATAGTATATTTGTACTTCATCCTAGCAAGCCCCCCGACTGTTTGGCTGTAGTCATGATAAATAGAAAAACTGGTTATTTTGTCTTGAGCATCGACAAAATTACCATCTAGGTCTTTGATCGCGGCCGCTAGGTAGTAATCTCCGTGACCCAAGCTTAGTTCAACATCATAGTTGATACTGTTGCCCGTTATTTTCGTCATACCGGTATTGGTACTAAAAAGATGTTCTCCATTCACTCCGCTTATCGACACCCCCACCCATGCCACCCCTTGACTGATCGGCCAATGCAAAGTAATTTTCATTGTCTCGCCTATTCTGTATGCAGGCTTATTTCCGGCAATACTGATTAGTTTTTTTGCGAGTTTGTTGGTATTATCTTGACCAGGCGCAGCGCCACTGGTGAGGTTGCTCTTTTGATATGCTTCGGCAACTTTTTTAACATCCCCAATAGTAACCACTTTTCCATTCTCTAACATAAGAGCCCGGCTGCATAGCATTGTGACTGTTTCCATGCTATGAGTAACTAGCACAACGGTCTGTTTATTATCTCTATACTCACGAAATACTGCCATACACTTCTTCTGAAACGCCTCGTCGCCCACGGCAAGTACTTCGTCAAAAATTAATATGTCGTTTTTTGCTTTGATGGCTATTGAAAATGCAAGCCTAACCTGCATGCCTGAGGAATAATTCTTGAGTTTTTTATCCATATGCTCTTCAATTTCAGCAAATTCGACAATCTCATCATACATGGCCTCCATCTGGCTCCTTGTGTAGCCTAGTAGGGCACCATTGAGAAACACGTTGTCCCGACCAGAGAGTTCGTAATTAAAACCTACTCCAAGCTCAATGAATGGCGTAAGCCCACCACTCATTTCAATACTCCCGCTTGCCGGCACATATACCCCCGCCATCAACTTGAGGAGGGTGCTTTTCCCCGACCCATTTCGACCAACTATGCCAAAAAATTCTCCTTTGTAGATATCGAAGCTTACACCATTGAGGACTTTCTGCGTCGTCACATTATTCTTGCGCACGATGTTTACCGCAGCTTGCTTCAGAGACGTGTTCTTGTGTTGAGGTAGTATAAAGTTTTTATGAATATTTTTAACTGAAATTGCAATTTCTCTTTCTTGCATACCTATACCTCCTCCGCGAAGTATTTGGATCGAGACCTAAAGAAATAAAATCCGAACAGACAAACAAGCGTTATGAGAATGAACGGGAAAAGTTTTATAGCAAGATTATCTACACTGTTCCATATTGTTATATTATTAGCACCCGCTATAAGCAAAGCTCGAGCATCTTGGAGTATCTGAACAACTGGATTAAGGAAAAACCAGTCTCTATGTATTTCAGGCACAGCCTGCATCGGTATAATCACCATACTCGCATAAAATCCTGCTTGTAAAAATACTTCCCAGATATAGGTAATGTCTCGAAATTTTACATAAAGTGCTGACAACCCAAACGCAACCCCTAACGAGAAGATGTGGAATTCAAATATTACAACAGGCATGAGCAACCAAGATAAACTTGGGTGAACACCATTCAAAGAAGCAAAAATAATGACAACAACCAGACTGAGACTAAGATTGATCATTGCTGATATAGAACTTGCTAGCACAACCAGGTATCTCGGAATGCTTATTTTACGGATCAAGTCTCCGTGGGCCACAATTGACGTGGCTCCGATCATTGTTGTCTCTGAAAAAAAGTTCCATAAAACAATCCCTATCAGAAGACTAATACCGTAATGCGGGATATCCTTGCCTATTGGGGCAATATAGGTAAATAAGATATATAATACCGCAAACATAAAAAGCGGCTTTAAAATAGCCCACAGGTACCCTAGTACTGATCCTTGATACCTAACCTTAAAATCGGTTCTAACCATCTCGCTCAATATTGCGCGATTTCGTGAATGTAAATATCTCATTGCGCTTTATTATACCACTTATCACGGGTACTTATACCGCGCGGGGCTCAATGTTGGGATATAATATTACACACAGGCCTATGAAAAAAAATGAAAAACCAGTAGTTATACTCATACGAAATGCTTCCCCCTTCGATTTCGGCGGAGGCGAACGATTTCCTGTATTCATATCGCAAGTGATTCGAGATCGTTATATCCCTATTATTTTGAGTCGCTCCCCAAAATTGCTTCAAAATGCCACAAACTTCGGCATCAAAACTATTCGTGGCTTATGGTGGAGCAATCAACGATGGAGTGGACTTCGACTTGTCTTTTTTCCTCTTTATATACTTTGGCAACTGTTTTTAACATTATGGTATTTTGTTGTTTTCTTACGCCTGAGACCCCGTGTTGTGCATATCCAGAGTAAAGATGACTTCATCGCCGCGACGTTTGCTGCAAGATTTCTTGGCCAAACCGTTATATGGACCGACCATGCAGACCTAAAGCACATCTGGCGCAACCTACGAGTATGGTACAAAAATCCTATTGGTAAATGGGTCTACCTTGCAGCGCACTTCGTGCACGCAATCACCGTTATTAGTAAGAGCGAGCAGCGCGAAGTAACCATACACCTCCCCGAGCGCTCCGCTGTTCGATCGCGAATTCATCTCATCAACAACGGCACACCGGATGTTTACGACAACTACCCAAAGGCTCTCAGTGATATCTTTACCTTCTGCTCAACCAACCGTCTTGTGACCGACAAAGGCATTGGTGAGATGATTACTGCATTCAAACAGTTTCACTCTCTCTATCCCGCATCTCGCCTCGTGCTTGTCGGCAGTGGCCCAGAAGAGTCACTATTTCGAAAACTTGCAAGCGACACGCAAGCCATTGTGTTTGCAGGCTATCAGGCCGACCCACTTTCATATGTTGCGTCATCCCATGTCTTACTACAGCCCACATACCATGAGGGTTTCAGTATTTCTATATTAGAAGCATTTATGATGCAAAAACCAGTGATTGCGACAAGCATAGGCGGTAATCTTGAGATGATTATTAATAAAGAAACAGGCCTCTTGGTGCCGGCTCGAGATACTAATGCTCTTTGTAGCGCAATGGTGCGTCTTTATGAATCACCGAAACTACGCAAAAAGTTGGCCCTAAAAGCGCGTCGCGTCTATGCCGATAATTATATCTTTGAAGAGATTGTTAGCAATTGTTATATCCCCCTCTATGAAAGACGGATGCGCTAGATGAGGGTTCGTATCGATATCAGCTCGCTTGCTACGCCACGACGCTCAGGTGTGGCAAATTACACCGCTCTTTTAACAGAAGCTTTTGCTGCCCGATCTGACTTACTTGTTCGAGGCTCATTTTTTAACTTTCTTAACCGTCAACCCGAACCAAATCTTAATGGTTCAATACTCCGTGAGAAATGCACCCTGTTTCCTTTACGTATATATGCCAAGTTTAGCAGTTATGACTTAGCGTGGCCGTTTGATATAGTACGTCCATCGGTAGATCTTACAATTCACCCTAATTTTGCTCGGTGGCCCACATGGCGCAGTCGATGCGTTATGACTGTCATCCATGACCTCACATATCTCTACCGCCCAGACGCAGTAGAGACAAAAAATCTCTCTCACCTGCAAAGAGTTGTGCCACGCGCCATCAAAAAATCAGACTTTGTGATTACTGTTTCTCAAGCAGTAAAATCGGAGATTGCAAAAGAATTTAGTATCGATAGACATAAGATTATTGTTACCGAGATACCGCCCTCCGCTGATTTTTTTGTCAAGAACGATCAGGAGATTCACGAACGATATCACATACCTACCAAAAACTATCTTCTGTTTGTCGGCAACCTTGAACCACGCAAGAACTTATCAACACTCGTCAGAGCATACCGATTGCTGCCTATTGAAGTCCGTCAACAATATTCGCTTGTAATCGCAGGTGGCACAGGCTGGAAATTTGAGGAGACGCAGGCCCTTATTAATGATCCGATTGACACTGGGCACATCTGTCAGATTGGCTACGTAGACCAAGCAGATCTACCTGCACTGTTCCAGAAATCATCCCTGTTTGTTTTCCCATCATTATACGAAGGTTTTGGTATGCCTATCGTTGAGGCTCTTGCAAGCGGATGCAAAGTGGTCGCGGCAGATATACCCGTACTCAGAGAATCGGGTGGTGACGCAGCTATCTATGCCAACCCCTATGATCCCCAAGATTTTGCCGAAAAAATCAACATAGCTCTGGGCATTCCGTTCGATAAAACTCGTGCTGACACCCAATTGAGTCAATTCTCGTGGGATAATAATGTTCAAAAAATCATCGATGCATATAACGAGTTCATAAAATGATCCTGCTCGAATATGAGGCTAAGCAGTTACTACAGCGAGCTACTATCCCGACACCGATGGGGCAGGTACTTCGTCAAACCGATGACCTGCCAGTGCCTTGTGTGCTCAAATCCCAAGTGCCGGTCGGGGGGCGAGGGAAATTAGGGGGGGTGAGAGTAGTACAGACTACTCAAGAAGCTTCGGCGGCGATACGCACCATGATGGAACTGGCGATTAAGGGGCATCGTCCGCGCACGCTGCTCGCCGAAGAAGTCCTCGACATCGACCGCGAGCTCTATTGCTGTCTCTATGTCGACCGCGACAAGTCTACATTGCGACTGATTGCTCACAAAAACGGCGGTATAGAGATCGAGTCTCATGAATCCGATGAGTTCTGGGGACGAGATATTGCCGAACTACCCGACGACCGCATAGGTGAAGCACTCGCCGAATATTATAGTCTAACTGAGCAAACATTCGTCCTCCAAGACCTGATCAAAAATCTCTATCACTGTGCAACTCAAGAAGACGCGACGCTCATCGAGATCAATCCCCTCATCCTGACACGAGACGGGCGATTAGTTGCTAGTGACTGCAAAATGGAGCTCGATGATACTGCTCGTTTTCACCACCCAGAGTGGCAGTTTGAACAGACCGCACCTAGCGCAAATTTCGTCACGCTCAATCCACACGGGACGATAGCTACCATCGCCAACGGTGCTGGCCTCGCGATGGCAACTGTCGATGCCGTCGCCAGCCACGACTTGACGCCAGCAAATTTCCTCGACATCGGCGGCGGCGCAAACACCGAGAGTGTGCTCGCGGCGTTTCGGACGATTATGAATTTTCCAGGGGTCAAAGGTATAATTATCAACATCTTCGCTGGTATCACACGCTGCGATGAGGTGGCTCGCGCTATCATTGCTGCGAGAGAGCAGTTAGTCGATCTGCCACCACTCTTTATCCGCCTCGCAGGCACAAACTATGATGAGGCAGCTGATCTACTCGCCAAGCATCACATCCCTATACTGAAGAGCCTTGATGATTGTATCATCGCGGCCAAGGAGACTATCGCGTGACGCCTGAATTATTCACTGGCAATGTCATCGTCCAGGGCATCACCGGCAGCCATGGTGCGTTTCACACTCGCCAGATGTGTGCCGTCGGCACGCCAATTGTCGCCGGTACATCGCCGACCAAAGCCGGCACCAGGCTCGATGACATACCCGTCTATGCATCCATACGGGACGCCCTACGCGATCATGCAGTATCGATCAGCGTCGTATTCGTCCCCGCCCCTCACGCGCGAGGCGCACTACTCGAAGCGATCAATGCTGGTATCCGTCTGATCATCTGTATCACCGAAGGCATACCCGTGCATGATATGCTAATCGTGAAGCGCCTAGCGGACGAGCGGGGGGCGGTCATTATTGGGCCAAACTGCCCTGGCGTACTACTGCCTGGCCTGACAAAACTCGGCATTATCCCTGCTGCTATGGGCGCACCAGGTAATCTCGGTATCGTCAGTCGCAGCGGGACACTCACCTATGAAGCGGCGTCGAGTCTGTCGGCTCGCGGTATTGGCCAGAGATATATCATCGGTATTGGCGGCGACCGCGTCCATGGGGTGGACTTCATTGATTGCCTCAAATTATTTGAATCCGACCCTCAGGTCGAAAAAATTGTTTTGATCGGCGAAATCGGCGGACATGCGGAGACAACTGCCGCCCGCCATATCGCATCTCATGTCAGCAAGCCCGTCTATGGATATGTGGCAGGACATAGCGCACCCGTCGGTATTCAGCTAGGACACGCGGGAGCTATCCTGGGCGGCGAAAGCGAGTCAGCTCGCGCCAAGACAGATGCTCTTGCTCGAAGTGGTGTGCATACTGCAGATAGCTTGACAGAGCTCATCGCTTCTATCAGATGATATACTAAATATATGAAAACAATCACCCTGCTCATCCCCGCCTACAATGAAGAGGCGGTGCTCCCAGCACTTTTTCAGCGCCTCAATAGCTTGGCAGAATCTATCGATGACTATCGGTTTGAATTTCTGTTTATCAACGACGGCAGCCGCGACCAGACACTTGAGCTTATCAAAAACCACGCTACGACCGATCATCGTATTAGCTATCTCAATCTTTCACGCAATTTTGGCAAAGAAATTGCAATGCTGGCTGGATTTGATCATGTTCGAGGTGACGCATGCGTCGTCATCGATGCAGACCTCCAGGATCCACCTGAGCTAATCCCCGAAATGATCAAGCTATGGCAGCAGGGATATGATGATGTGTATGCCAGGCGCAAAAGCCGCACTGGCGAAACATGGCTCAAAAAGAAAACAAGCGAGTGGTACTATGCAATCCTTCAATCATCGACACATGTGCCGATTCAGGTCGACACTGGCGATTTCCGCCTCTTAGATAGACGTTGTATCGAAGCTTTGCGGCAATTTCGTGAAGCTAGCCGCAATACCAAAGCCATGTTTAGTTGGATAGGCTACAAGAAAAAAGAGCTTTTCTATGATAGAGACCCTCGGGCTGCCGGTGAAACCAAGTGGAACTATCACAAACTCGCCAACCTCGCTATCGATGGTATTACTTCATTTACGACAGCACCCTTGAGGATCTCTTCGATCCTGGGAATCGCGGTGTCTGGTCTGGCTTTTCTCTATATCGTCTATCTATTGATTCGTACGGTATTATTTGGGTTTAATGACCTAGCGGGTTATCCGTCGATGATGGCAGTGATTCTTTTTCTCGGCGGCATTCAACTGCTATCACTCGGGATTATCGGTGAATATATAGCTCGGATATTTAATGAGACGAAGCATCGACCACTTTATCTCATCGAGGAATACCATGCCGGCAGCCGCAAGCAATAAACAGCGGTTTGCTATCGTCGGCGTCGCCAATACGACAATTGATTTTGGGTTATTGTTTGCGTTGCGGTCACTTGGCGTACCAGTCGCCGTTGCAAATATCGTCTCGACTGCACTAGCGTTTATGTTTAGTTTTGCCGCCAACAAACAATACACCTTCAAAACACACAGCACTAGCCTTGTTCGCGAAATGATTCTGTTTACTATAGTGACGCTATTTGGCCTATGGGTGTTACAGACCGGCGTTATCGCAATGAGTTTGCCCATACTATCCGAACTATTCGGCTCGACGATCGCAGGATTGTTAGCCGCCAAGCTACTCGCTAGCATCGTGACGCTCCTATGGAACTATATCATGTACTCACGAGTGGTTTTTGTCCGCAGGGAAGTGAGGTGAGCGTGCATATCGTCATCGATGCCCGAATTATCAATTCCTCGACAGGTACATATGTGGAGCGGCTACTGCACTATCTCCAACAGATTGATACCGAAAATACCTATACTATTCTTGTCCCCGAAAAGGACCGAGACTACTGGCAGCCGTCTGGATTTAATTTCAAGGTTGTGCCTATTTCTATCGATAACTATTCGTTTGCCGAACAAACACGTTATCGGAAAATTCTCGATGATCTTCGTCCCGATCTGGTACATTTTTGTATGCCGCAGCAACCGATATTGTACCGCGGCAAAACAGTAACAACATTTCACGACCTCAACCTACTCCATACCTATAACTCTGATAAAAACTGGTTTGTCTACCACTGCAAACAGCTGGTGGGTCGTTTCGTGTTTTATCGAATTGCGCACACCTCCGATCACATTATTACCCCTACTCGTTATACTCGTGATGAGCTTGTCAAATTTAGCCGCATCTCACCCAACAAAACCACCGTCACGTATGAGGCCGCCGAGATCGATAGCACGCCGACCGATCCATACAATGTGCCGTTTAAGCGTTATATTATGTATGTTGGCCAGCAGTCTGATTACAAAAACATTCGCCGTCTCGCCGAAGCTCACCAGTTGCTTCTGGCGAGTCACCCCGACCTCGGCCTCGTCCTGGTGGGCCGCAAACAGATAGATGCTCGGGCAAATGAGCGGTATTTCCACGAGAAGAAATTTCGCAATATTCACTTCACGGATTTTTTACCCGACAGCCAGCGCAATTGGCTCTATGAGCATTGTGAGGCGTATGTGTTTCCATCGCTCATGGAGGGGTTTGGGCTACCCGGACTTGAGGCGATGGCGTACGGTGCGCCCGTAGTTAGCAGCAATGCAACTTGTCTACCTGAGGTATATGGCTCATCGGCATATTATTTTGATCCAACCAACACCCAAAATATAGCTCAAGCAATCGATGAAGTTATCTCGAACCCGCAGCTCCAACAGACACTGCGTCAAAGCGGAGCTCGACAGGTTCGTAAATATTCTTGGATGCGTATGGCCGAAGAAACCAAACGTGTTTATGAAACTGTCTTGCAAGAAAAATAGGTAGCGACTATCTATTGAGTGGTTTTACTTATGACGACTCGTCGTTCCCGACCTTCGCCTTCAGAATGACTCTCGACATCGCTATACTCACTCACCACATGGTGGACAACTCGACGATCGGCAGCATTAATATGTGCTACGTAGGGGTCACCCGATTCACGAACCTGTGCCACCCATTCACGGGCTTTTTCGGCTATTTTTTCGTTGCGCTGCTTCTTGTAGTCCGCAATATCAACATTAACTCGCACAACTGCTGCATCCTGATTACGCAGTGCGGAGGACAATATCTGCTGCAAACTGCGGAGTGTCTCGGCGTTACGGCCGATCAATAAGCTATTGAGCTCTGATGTTTCCACAACTAATTCAATAACATCATCATTAAGACTAGTAGTAACAGTGAGGTTCTGACCAAAAAACGATATGATGTCTTCGAGATACTTTTGAGCAAATATTACCGACTGATCTTCATCCATATATTATCCTTTCTTCCGTTTGGTATCACTCGCTTTGATCAGCGTTATATTCGCCTGTTTGGCGCGGCGCTCGCGGTGCTCTGCGGTCGTGTGTTTGGCTGAGTGTTTCGGGGGTGCAACAACTGCCGCATCGGCGAATTCTTCGAGCTCAGTTTCGTCTTGTTTGAGGATATACGATTGCTGTACGATAGCGATGAAGTTGGATACTGTGTAATACAGTGACAAAGCACCCGCAACAGATAACATAACAACTGTCATCAGGAGGGGCATGATAAGTACCATTTTCGACATTATGACTTCATTCATCTCAGACTGGTCGTGTTGTTTACCCTCAGCAGCTTCATTAAGGATGTCTTTGAGGCGGCGCTTGGGACCGCTGGTTGGCATCGTCTGTTTGGTCATAATATATTGGGTAATCCCCGAGATAACAGCGAGAATTACGAGGACGATATCAATACCGTTTTTGCCGAGCGCCACGCCAGTCAGATCGATGAATCCAAGCATCTTAGTCGTGAAGTGCTCTGGATTTTGGATCAAGGCCTGAATTGGTGCGATATTCTCGAGGAAGTCATACGTGTATTTGGCAACTTGATCACGATGGTTGGTAAAGATTTGTATTACGTTGAATAGGCCGATAAATATGGGCAGCTGGATGAGCAATATACCGATCGAACGCATTGGGCTGACGCCATGTTGTTTGTAGAGTTCCATCATGCGCATAGCCTCAACTTGCCTATTGCCGCCAGCTTGTTTTTTGATTTCAGCGAGTTTTGGCTGAAGCTTTTTCATCATTTTGGTCTGATGGAGTTGTTTCTTGACTAGTGGATAAAGAAGGATGCGAACAAGGATCGTAAATATAATCAACGCTATCCCAAAATCACCACCCGGAATAGAGCTATAAATTACAACTAGTAGATTGAAGATCGGCTGGACGATAAGTGTCTGAAAAATATCCATAAAACTCCTCTTGGTTTTCTATAGTATATCACTGCCGGATTATTATTTATAGAGGTTTAACTGATTAAACAACTGTTTAACAGCTTGTAAAAGCTCGTCTGCTGGTATATTTTTTATTTCAGATGTTGATGCAATAACAACCAGATCGCCATTATTTTTGAGTGCTAACATTTCAGTTCTAATAATTTCATAGAGTCGCCGGCGAATACGATTCCGACCCACAGCAGATTTACATACCTTGCGGCTCACGATAACTGCATAACGTGGATATTTGCGTTTAGTGTTTTCGACAGCACGAACAGTCATTAGGTGTGAACGAGCAGTTCGACCATTACGAAACAGATACTTCATTCCGCCATGTCCATGGAAACGATACTTAAATGACAACATAGGTACTACTAAGTATATACTAGTTTTCTTTAGTTCGTTTTTTGTTCTTTGTGTTGAGGCTCTCTTACTAATATAGTCTCGAACGTTCGAGACTATATTAGCCCAGGGTTGTTTCGCGATAAACCGACAGTCTATGTCTATACTGTCAGACGAGCCCGGCCCTTGGCTCGACGACGCTTCAATACATTGCGACCAGCTTTGGTGGCAATACGAGCGCGAAATCCATGAGTACGAGCGCGATGCCTGGTGTGTGGTTGGTGGGTTCGTTTTGGCATATTAGTAGTTATTATACCCTACCTACCCTGTTTATTCAATCACCTTAGCTGCATAAGGTGCGCCTGCCGTGCTGATTAGTGTCTGTTTATCCACAGCCCTATCCGTATTATCCACAATTTCCAAGGTGTTAACCGACGCCTGTGGATAAGACACTCTCCTTTTATCTCTTCCTTGTTGTGAGTATTACGGATTGTGGATAACTCCAACCTTCGCTATAGTAGGTATCACTAGCTGCAACGTTACGGAGGGAACTATTATAGTGCATGACAGTCTTTGGCAAAGCGTACTTGGTGAGATAGAGGTCTCTATATCACATGCTAACTTTACGACCTGGTTCCAGCACACTAAGTTGCTTGACTGCTCTGAAGAACGGGTCGTAATAGCTGTTCCAAATGTTTTTGCCATTCGTCAGTTTGAGGTCAAGTTTAACTCTCAAATCAAAGATGTCCTGGCACGAAACGGTGTTACTACCAAGAAAATATCCTATATAGTAAAATCGACGAACAGTCGCAAAACAGTTAGCAGAGAGGTTGATGATGCCCCCCTGCCCCCCGTAGAACAACTCATTAGCCAACCAACACACCCCCCATCAACACCAGCAACAACCCTTAATACAAAATATACATTTAAAAACTTTATTGTCGGCTCCAGTAATGACCTCGCCTACACTGCCTGCCAGGCTGTCGCCGCTTACCCTGGAACAAAATATAACCCCTTATTCCTCTATGGTGGTGTCGGTCTTGGTAAAACCCACCTCCTACAAGCCGTCGGCAACCAGATATTAAAGGAAAATCCCAACTCAAGAATACTCTATGTTAGCTCGGAAACATTTGTATCAGAATTTCTCGATAGTATACGTTTCAAAAAAAAGGGTTTTTCCACGAAATACCGTAATATTGACGTCCTAATAGTAGATGATATGCAATTTATTGCTGGCAAAGAAAAAACTCAAGAGGAGTTTTTTCATACATTTAATGCACTCCATCAGAGTAATAAACAGATAGTTATCGGTAGTGACAAGCCACCACGCAACATACCCACGCTTACCGAGAGGCTTAAGAGTCGTTTTGAATGGGGTATGACCATTGATGTTCAGATGCCTGATTTTGAAACCCGCTCCGCTATTATTCAGTCAAAAGCAGCCGAATCAGGTGTGACATTAGATAAAGAAGTTGTCGAATATCTTGCAAACAACATCAAAACAAATATTCGCGAACTCGAAGGAGCTCTCAACCAAATTCTCGCATATGCCGAAATGCGAAGCCTAACACCAGATGTGGCGCTTGCCGAAGGATTGATTGGTAGCGTGCGCCAATCCCGCCCCCGCCACCTCACCCCAAAACAAGTCATCGATCGAACTGCACGACATTTTCAGGTTGATATCCGGGACATATTCAGCCAGAGACGTGATAAATACATCGTTCTACCCAGGCAAGTTGCCATGTACTTACTGAGAAGCGAGCTTCATATGAGCTTCCCGCGTATCGCACACGAGCTCGGACGCAAAGATCATACAACAGCTATCCATGGGGTTGAAAAGATCGAAAAATCTATCAAACTCGACATTGCTATCCGTGAGCAAGTCTCAGAGATTCGAGACAAACTCTATGTCTAGGGGGCCAGGGAGTTGGAGTGGATACTGTGTTGATAACCTCGGTATAGTCTGTGGAAAACCAGCGGCTTATTCGGACCACTCAACACTACCCCGGGTGTCATTGTGGACAACCCCACAATCATCCATACCCCCAGTCCGGACTGTGAACACATTTTTTCCACACCATTTTTTCCGCTTATTCATCTGTCATCAGCCCGCTTTTCCCCACTATCCACAACACCTACTATTAGGATCACCGCATAAAATTTTATATAATACATAGTAAAGGAGTTTTTTATGGAAGTTTCGGTAACTCAGGAAAATCTTGCTCGCGCGCTTAGTGCCGTTGGTCGAGTTGCATCATCAAAGTCCAGCCTACCTATTCTTAGTAACATCCTGCTCCGCACAGAGGGTAGTCGCTTATTGATTGCGGCAACAAACCTTGAAATTGCCTCAACATACTATATCGGTGCCAAGATCACAAAGCCAGGTTCTATCACTCTCCCTTCACGACTGGTGAGTGATTTTATAGCGAGCCTCCCCAAGAGGACAGTCCATTTGAGTACAAAAGGTGCTCATATCAACATCACCTCCGGCAACTACTCCTCTACTATTCATGGTATTGAGTCAGATGAGTTTCCCGAACTGCCGGTTATCGATGAGAAGAAGTCAGTTCACTACTCTTTAGTAACAAGCGACTTTAAGCAGTCGGTGTCACAAACAATCTTTGCCTGTAGCAATGACAGCACCCGTCCGATACTAACTGGGGCGTACTGGCATTCGTTTGAGGGTTCTCTCTATCTTGCGGCAACTGATGGGTATCGACTGGCTGAGAAAAAAATTATCAACACAAAAAGCGATATCTCGGCTATTGTTCCAGCCTCGAGCCTTCAGGAGGTGTTGCGTTCACTCAATGACTCCAGTGAGGTTGTTGACGTGCTGTTTGATGAAACACAAGTAAGATTTCGAGTTGGTGAAGCAGAAATTACTAGCCGGTTGATTGACGGTAAATACCCTGATTATCGTCAGTTGATCCCCAAAAAATCAGACAATACCGCAACATTAGATCAGAGTGAATTTCACCGAACCGTCAAAATAGCTGGACTATTTGCTCGGGAGTCTGGTGGTAGTATCACCGTTGGTCTCGATAATGACCAGCAACAGGTGGCGATAAATTCGGTAGCCTCTGAGGTTGGTGAAAACTCATCAAATATCAATGGAGTGGTCGTAGGCGCGGGATGTATCACTCTTAACTCGCGGTATTTGGCCGAGGCACTCGGAGTGATAGATGCTGATTCGGTGATCATACGCTTTAGTGGCAAACTCTCACCCTTTACCCTCAGTGCTGTCGATAAAGATGTAAATTACATCCACATCATCATGCCGCTGAAGAGCTAATATGATCCTCCGATCACTTCGCGTCCAAAACATGCGCAGCCATCACGACTACTATCTTGATTTCTCTCCAAACACCACGACGATTGTTGGTCCAAACGGAAGCGGCAAAACATCTCTCGCAGAAGCGGTCTACGTGGCGCTCAGGGGAAATTCATTTCGCGGCGGCGATGCAGATATGGTTCGGAGGGGTGAGTCATGGTATCGAATAGACCTCTCTACTGACACGAGTGAGCGAACCGTCAAATTTAACAACACTCAGTTAACCAAAAAGAAAAAGTTCGATATCGATCACAAGCTATCCTACCGACTCGCACACGCCTACAAACACCCCGTCGTACTATTTGAGCCAGACGATCTCCAGTTATTTAGCGGCTCACCATCGCGCCGCCGCCGCTATATTGATACGATCATCAGCACCATCAACCCCATCTATGCGATGTACCTGCGTCGCTACGAGCGAATACTACAGCAGCGAAATGCATCGCTCAAGAAAAGTCTGTCTACCGAACTACTATTTGCCTGGAACATATCACTAGCTGAATATGGATCGTACATCATCAAGCAGCGACTCGATATGATCGAACATATCAATGCCCATATCGGTAAAACATATCACACGATAACCGGCCGGCCAGATACTGTCCAAATCTCGTATGACGGGTCAGCCCGCCTCTATAGTGCCGATGATATTATGAATCAGCTTGAGTCGTCTATCGAAAAAGATCGTGTGCTTGGATATACCACGATCGGTCCGCACCGTCATGATATCGAGTCTCATATCAATCAATCACTGACGCGCACCACTGCCTCACGAGGCGAAACGCGTAGTGTGGTACTGGCGCTCAAATTTATCGAGATGGAGCTCATCAAGCAGACCCTGTTCCTCGATCCGATCATCATCCTCGATGATGTATTCAGCGAACTCGACGCCACACGTCAAAAGCTATTGACTACATATACTAAAAAATACCAGACCATCATCACATCGACTAAGTCGATCAAAAATGCCAATTCAGTCACTCTCAACTAATTATAATAATGACTGTCGCTCGGAGTTACCTCCTGTATTGGTAAAGATTGAGATACGCTGATCGAGCGTAAATACTCAGCGATACTACCACGACACTCAGCCATATCGATCGGATAGGCCCGAGCAATAATTCGCGGTGATGCTATAGCTACGAAATGGATTTGGCAGGTGTCGGTAAGTGTTGTTGTGTTCGAGGTGGCTAGTGTCGAGGCAGTTTTGTCTGGTGACTGATTGGTGCCCGTGGTTTTAAATAGCCCGAAATGACCATTCGACACTGCGTATAGATAATATTCGTTCGGTGAATTACCTACGTAGATATCTCGTAGGCTATAGTCTGACGGCAGTGCTGCGACAGCCTCGGATTGATTGTCGGTCAAGGAATATCTCCAGAGTTTATTTTCGTAGCCATAAATGAGTTCATCTTCACTATTCCATGACGCGCTATTGGCTTTGATCTCCGGCAGTGTGTGGGTAAGTTTTAAGTGCTCGTCGTAGATAAACATATGCCCCGCGCTCGTCACCAACAATGCAGAGTGCGATGGTGATGACTTGATACTAAAACCATAGTTGGGTGACTCAATAGTCGGCACTTCAACACTACCGATTATCTTGCCCTTGGTGTCAATCACCCTTAATTCATAGACGAATTTTTCGTATTGTAGTGTTGAAGTAACGACATTATCGCCAATAGTAGCTAGAACATTACTTCCCGAAGCTGTGTCTGCTATTTTCTCGAATATTCCGCTGATGTTTGCGCCACGCAATAGCTGGTTATTTTGGAGTACGTAAACCGCCCCATCTACTGTCTGGGCCATCGAGGTATTGTCGTCGACCATAAAAGGCGTTGTGACGGGTTTGATGATCGTTTTATCTATTGTTACTAGTTGTTTTTGGCCGTCGAATGTCGGTGTGATGGCGATACCAGAAGCACCACTACGCCATTGCACGGTATTTACGACAGTCTCTGGTAGTGTTTTGTAAGTGCCGTCGGCTGTAATAGACGACAAATAGCGAGTATCGGGGTCGACAAAATACAGCTCGTCACCTGCAACCGCTAGGTTAGAAATATTGAGGTTGGTAATGGGTTGTGCTTGGGTAGCAGTGCGAACTGTCAGGGAGACGGAAGTGATGGAAAAACGTTTGACAGTGATTTGTTTGCGCGTACTATTGTCACTATTTGATACTGTGACCATATAGTCACCGATCGGGAGTGGGCTATTGTAGCTCGATGTGCCTCTGCCGACGATTTGTTCTTTGGAGTCCGTTATGACGATTGAGGCGTCTTTTGGCGCAGTGATACCCACCCACCCGCGTGTTAAAAACATAAACAAAATAATACAGGCAACTACTGCCCCAAGTGTCACCAGTCCGATTCGTATCAAGCGCGCTCGATCTACCATAGTTACTCCTTCCCTCCGCTCATGGGTGTACCATTGTATTCAAAGTGCATGTAGTCCTTGACTGATTTCCAGTCGCCACCCCACGACCAACCATGGTTTTTAAATGCCGTAATGAGCTCTTTTGGCATATCGTACCTACACGACTGGCAATATGGGTTAGTTGACCAGTTGATATCAACAGCGGCGCCGTAGCTATGATAACTCCGATCGCCAATTTGTCCTACGCCGTTACCGTCGCGTCGATACCCACCCATTTCCTTGATGGTATAAGTAATATTCTTTACTTTTATCTCATTGGCAACCGCTTTCAGGCAGCCTGCTACGAGTGGGTGAATTTTGACACTTTTGCCATTGAAGTCGACAGACACCATCTTGCTCGCAACTGTATTGGGGTTACCATATATTTTGGTTAGCTCTTGTTGTGATAACTGGTGGCCGTTTCCGCCAGCTCCATAGTATGGCTTAGTAGCTGTGCACTCGCCAAATGCTACTGCACCACTATCGCACTCGTCGGTCTCAGCCGGTGTGCCGGTGTTTTTAGCGGTGGCACCTTGGAGGGTTTTCAGGAATGAGTCTGAGAGCGACTTGCGAGACTTCCACTCAGCATCTATCTTTTGGGCTCGAGCTATACGGGCTTCATCGCCCTGACCGGGCGCGCGCTCAAACAGTCGATGCCACTCTTTGGCGGCCTGAGTGGCGTCAGTGATTTTTTTGACGACTGCACTTGCTTTTTCAGTAGTAGCGAGCTCGTGCATCATAAACTGAAGCTGTGTTTCGAGTGTATTATAGCTTGCCCCACCGTATTTTTGCAGGGCACTTTTGCGTGAGCCGAGCCATTGTGCGATACCGAACGCCCCGCTATTAGGATTGAGCGCAGTCGGCACAAAATTTGATTCGACACTGAGGTTGCCCATCACGCCTGCTGCTGCGGAATCACTAAATCCTTGCTCAATGAGAAAATTCATAATCTTTTCAGCGTTATTAACACCTTTAAGAGCGATCGAGCCAGGAGTCTTGAAGTCGTTGCTATTCTCGCTGTTCGTAGTGCTATTGTCACCCGTGTCGCAGGTTGATATGGGCGCACGATCGTCATAGTAATAGATATTATTACTTGCATAAAACGATGCATCAATCCCGAGGACGATTTGGGGTGGTATGAGATTGGCTATAAGTGTCGCAATAATAATCACCGCGACTATTCGATAACCTAACATTATGGATAAACTCCCATATGGATATGGTTGCAGCTATCGGTAACGCGTTTGAGTGTGATACCGGTTGGCGACTGGATGTTAGTCTGACCACAATTCACCTGTCCGAGCTCAACTGTAGTGCCCGACGAAAAAGCTTTGAGGGCGTCATTAATAAAGGCTGTTGCGGTTGGTCCTCCGCCCGTTGTTGCACGATCATCGATCATGTCAAAATCAACCGCATGACCACCCTTCGCTGTATAGTGTAGACTACCGGTGCCACTGGCCGTTAATGTGCCAGTGCAGAATCGATTAAGCGATGAAATACGTACAGAATATTTATCAATCACTGTTGCGATCATCTGTAGTATGCGCACATCGACCTGGCACTTGCTCTCACCTTTGGCGATGTCAGCTATCTGGGAGGCATATTTGGCGACGACGTCATAGTTTTTGCTGGCGACTATTTTTTTCGCGAGTTCTTGAGCATTGCCCTGCGCAACAACAGGTGCGGTACCAGCATCTTGGGCTGAGGTGCTTCCGCTTGATGTATTGGCGTCATTACCGCTGGATGGTTGAGGATACTCCTCTTCGCGGCCAGAGTTGGTGCGGAGATATTGGCCATTGACATAGAGGGCGTTTCGCTCCCAGTTTCGCAGGAGAGTGGCGTCACTGACATAGGGCGAGTTTTTGGCTGCATCACTGTCATTATCTGGCATCAATCCATCTGGGTCGGGGGTACCAGCTGGCTCGGGCCGTTCGTTGATACTGACACCGGTCGCACCCAATTTGCCGCCGACATAACACTCCTCGGCAGTCCAGATCACATCCTGGTCTTCGTTGGTCATATCCCATGGTACATTGGGCCGCTCGACGCAATTGGCAACAAACTGTTTAGACTTTTGCTGACGCGGTTCGCCCGTTTGCCAATCGATAAGAGGATCAGCATACCAGTGAGGGATAATACCCTTGTCGGTCTTTTCCTCCCAATACGTGACATGTCCGACAAGCGATTTGTATACTTCATTATAGTCAAGATTATCGAGCTCAGTAGTGGTACCAGTAATAGGTGTGCCTTGCTTGGTAGTGGCAAGCTTTATTTTGGCGTATTCTTGGTCGGCGCTCTGATAGTCAGCTGCGGTATACCTGTAAAACTCGCTAGCACGGGCGGTGGGAGCGATGAGATTGGTGAGCGATTGAGACACAAGAGACGACATAGCAGTAGCAGAGCCGCTCACAGAGCGCATTTTTGATGAATACGGCATGAGTGCACTGACGATACTTCCGACAAGTGTATTCGGGCTATAAGGATCAAGTGGGCTACGACTATCACGGTCTAGTTGGTTGTAGCTGAGGACAGTGGTGCGAACATCTTCCATATGCGGGACGGCTTGTTCTGGTTTCAGTGGCGGCTGATATCCCCATCCAGCGTTCTCGCTAGAAGTTTTTTGGTATCCAGTGGCGAGGATGTCGCCAATTGGTTCACCTACTGTACTCTCATCTATCAATACACCACTTATCATATCGTAGAGATATGGCAAAAGCATCGTCATCAAAACACCAGCCGCCGCCCCACCGATGACATTAACAGCAATACCGACTACGGTGAAATTTGACAGCATCCCAACAACACTGCCGGCTGTACTATTGACTGCTCCGCAAGCGCTATCAAGCGTTGCTTTTCCGCCAGGTACTTTTGACTGGAGAGTCGTGAGGGCTTTGTTTACTTCGCCGCCCGCACCGCCTGCGGCGAGAAACATCATCGCTACATCTGTCATGCCCTGGTCGTCATAGGCAGCATTGCGATATCCAAATGAGTCCGTAGCGGAGCCATTTGATTTAAATACAGTATTGCCCCGGACGTCTTTGGATGCTGGCAGCTGCGTTGCTTTGTCGGCAAAATAGCTGACATCACTATCAATACCCTGCCCGGCCTTAATGGCCGAGGCAACAGAAAAGAACATGGCGGCATATCGTGCCATCTGGAGTGCACGAGTAGTTTTGGAGTAGAGGACAAAACCTTTCAGGGATTCATATATCATACAGACATTGCCGGCGCCACTGAAGGTACCGAGTCCGCCGCTTAGTCTGGCGCCAATAGCGGATTTGCCACTTGCGCCGTACTCTTTTGCTTTATCATAGACATCACCAACTTTTTTGCGTTGATCGTTTCTGTCTTTTTCCTCGGCGGTACAATTATTTGGATCTTTGCATGGCTGATCTTCAGCAAAATTTACATCGACAGCCGCGCCCTTTTCGGTGATTTCTTTGACGCGGGCGGTACGATCACTACTGGACTTCTCATCACCTGTGAATGGCCGATTTTTGCCAATCTTGAGTTTCTTAGCGGCGACTTTCCAAAAAGTTTTATCACTCCATCGCGCTAGATTAGGACTGTAGGCGATGTGAACCTTGCGGCGGAAATTTGACTTTAGATCATTCATCTCTATGACAAACTGCTGTGGTGAAATAGTGTGTACTTTGCCAAACTCGTCTTTGAATGTGAATGATTCGGGCTTGATCCGACCCGGTAATTTACTCTTGTTGCCAATAGCTTCAATCCCCTGTGCCTTGAGATCAGCGATTTCTTTGGCTCCAAATGAGGCATATTTGCAGCGAGCAGTTACTACCTTGCCGCACCAACCAGTTGTGGAATTATCAACTTTTGATTTGAGGATCTTCATGTTGACCTTGTGCATACCCGGCATGCCAAAATCAAACCGCTCCGTAAATGTCTCGACCATATGCACCATCAACAGACCGGGTCCGCCAAAAAACGATACAATTCCCGCAAAACCCAATAGGATACTCACAATACCGATCATGGGACCGCTTTTTTTGAGTGTATTCATCCCGCCGCTCTTCTGCTTGGCGGGGTTATTTTTTTGAAAGCGGGTGTTATTTACCCATGGTGAGTTACTGTTGTTGGTGGGGTTGGATTCTTTTTCGAGTAATTTGTCGGTCGGTTCGTTGGTGTCTTCATAATAATCTCTCGGGCCAGATGAAGCGGTGTCATCAAATATGTCCTGATAATGTTGATCGATTTGGTCTTCGCGTTTCACCATGGGCCTTTTGTCCTAAAAACGCCTCTCTCCAGGATCGAGAGTACCACGGCTCATGGTTTGGTCTGGTGATGCTGGATTTGGTGGTGGCGTGGCGGGCTGGCCCTGTAGGTTTTGACTCACTGGAGTAGTAGTCACAAAGCCATGCTCTGTTGGACTGGCCACGATCTGAACATGAACGTGGTTTTGACCGGCAAAGAACAAGCCTTGTCCAACCGGAAAATTAGCTAGCCGCTTGCGCTCCTCTTCGGTGAGCTTGAATACATCGGCGAGAACATCGACGGCGCTCGAAGACTGCTTCAGAAGTAGCTGCATACTTGAGTTAGCGACAATTGCTCGTCCCATCTTGCTACCCATGAAGTCCTCGACATCTTGTGTGATGGTAGTGAGACCGAGGAAATATTTTCGGGCACGTTTGGCGAGAGAGAATAGAAAGCTTGCTGAGTCATCGTATTTCATGAGTTGCCAGGCTTCGTCAACAATTAACATGCGTTTTTTCTTGATGGTGCGGGTGATATTCCAGACGTGACTTAGGACAATATACATCGCTACTGGTCGCAACTCTTCCTCTAGGTCGCGAATATTGAACACCACCATATTATTATTGATATCAATATTTGATTGCTGTGAAAAAATACCGGCAAACGTACCACTAGTGTATTTGCGGAGCCGCTGAGCAAGTGCTGGTCCGGTGCCGCCCATGTGCAGTAGTGTGTCGTAGAGATCGGCGATGGTGGGCGGGGTCGAGTTGTGTGTGAGTGGATCACTGGTAATACCGGCGCGAGCATAGGTGTCGATGAGGCCTTGGTCGAGGTCGGCTTCTTCGGCTGGGGTGAGCATAGTCATAGCTGTTCCGTTGGCTGCAATCTGGGTGCCGCCGAGCATGAGTCGCAAGAGGCCATGGAGTGTCACCAGGTTGGCCCGTAGTGCGTCATCGGCATCGTCGCTATCGATAACCCTTGGTAGATCAAATGGGTTGATACGCACGTCACTATTGAGGCTAAGACGAATATAGCTACCCCCTACGGCATCGGATAATTTCTGGTATTCATTCTCTGGGTCGATGATCAATATATCAGTTCCCATCATCATGCTGCGGAGCGCCTCGAGCTTGACGGCAAATGATTTACCAGCACCAGACTTGGCAAACACGATCATATTGGCATTTTCGAGAGTAAACCGATCGAATATAACCAAGCCGTTGTTGTGCATATTGATACCGTAGAGGACGCCGTTCTCCTGTGTGAGATCGGCGCTGGTAAATGGAAAACTCGTACTGATCGCGCCAGTGTTCATGTTGCGGCGGATCATTAATTGATCGGCCATTTGCGGTAGTGTACTATTGAGACCCTGCTCTTGCTGGCTGGAGGCTACCTTGCTAAAAACGAGCTGTTGACCAAAGATGGTTTCGATTTTGTTTTGGATAAAACTTAATTCATCAAGACTCTCGGCGTAAAGTGTGACATAAAGACCAAATCGGAAAAATCGCTCCGCCCCTACTTGGATCTGGTCACGTAATTCCTCGGCGTCAACGAGGGCCGCTTCTAGTCCTGGATCACGGGTACGGCCCTTTTCTTGGTTAATCGCCATAGTGGCCTCCATCTGGGTGACTCGCTTTCGTAGGTTTTCGAGCACTACCTGGCTATCGACGGGATAGACGAACATACTAAGGTCGAGCACCTCATCGATATTGATGATCGAGCTCAACCATCCTGTATATATCTCTCTAGGATAGCCATAAACATAAAGAGTCCTGCCGTAGCGAGTACCTAGCCTGAAATAGCTTGTATGAATCTCAATACTGCTAGGAGCGATAAGGTCTCGCAATGTGGTCATGCCGCGCAGGAATGCCTGCTCTACCTCTGCCTGTTCGCGCGCACGCTGTTCGGCGGCGATATCGATCGGGTCTTTGCGTCGGGCCATAGCTAAGAACCTCCCGTTGGTGGAGTTGCTGGCTGGGAGTTGCCTTTACGGATATAAGTGGAGGTGATTTTTTCGAAATCACCAAGCGGCTCACGGATAGCGGTATCGGGATTGTACATGTTGTAATAGAGCTCACCGAGCTCTTTGGTATTGAGCTGTACGCACTTGATGCCAATTTGGAAAAGTCCGCTCATCACTGAGTCGACACGGTTTTTGAGCTCATCCTTAGCCTTGTCATAGGTGAGCTTGTCAATTTTTTTGGCGGTAGTAGTGTTTTTTGTGGGGAGTATTTTGCCAAGAATTCCCTTGCCTTGATCGACGAGATTTGATAAGTCACCCTCTGGGTAGTACGGGATGGCGATAAAAAAACTCTTATCCATAATATTGGCTTCTTGAGCCAGAACTTCAATGAAATTAATATAGTCATCCATCAGCACATTGAGGAGCATATTATCCTGGGACTTGCGTTGGGTTTCGAGTCGATCAAGATACGGGCCAATATCGACGCGTTGTGAGCGGACAAATATTTGCACTGGAAAATACAGCGCATTGAGAAAATTTTGGTAGCTATATTCTACCCCTTCGCGTTCCCGTGAACTCATAAGGTCAAAGTTTATTGATTTACAGGCGATGATCGCCCTGAAGCTACCGTCCGCCATGATGACCATGTTTTCGCGTAACTCCGATAGTAGAAGAGAGTTTTGGGTAGTGGTACGATTTTTGGCGGTTTCTGGTTTTTTTTCAATAGCTGGCGACAGAGGGGTTTGCGGTCT
>DDER01000007.1 GCA_002336735.1 Candidatus Saccharibacteria bacterium UBA1949
TGAGGTCGCTCGTTCGAATCGAGTCGTCCCGACCAAGAAATCAATTTGCTATAATAGGCAAGTAGCAGCTCATTAAACGATCGCTTGCCATAAAAGCAAGAGGAAAGTCCGGGCAGCATAGNNNAAGTGCCACAGAAACGATACCGCCTTCATTATCCCAACCTTTGGTTGCGAAGGTAAGGGTGAAAGGAGTAGGGTAAGAGCCTACAGCTGCTTGCGGTAACGCAAGGAGGAGGTAAACCCTGTTGGCTGCAAGGAGATCTGCATACAAGAACTATTCGTTCGCAGGTCGATAGCCGCTTGATCTGCCAAGCAATTGACAGACTAGATAGATGATCGTTCAAGACAGAACCCGGCTTATAGATGAGCTGCTACTTAATACCCCGCATAGCGCGGGGTATTAAGTTTTACACTGTTTGGTGCAAAAAAGACTACTTTGTGACTTCTTTCACGATAGCGGCAAAAGCCTTTGGTTCGTTGACAGCTAGTTCGGCCAGTATTTTGCGGTCTATTTCGACTTGGGCTGCCTTGAGACTGGCAATTAGTTTGCCATAGGTCGTACCGTTTTCACGGGCGGCGGCATTGATACGGGTAATCCATAGGCTGCGTAGATCACGTTTTTTGTTGCGACGGTCGCGGTAGGCATATTGCAGGGCTCGAATGACTGCTTGTTTTGCCAGACGAAAACTGCGCGTGCGGTTGTGCTGCATACCTTTGGCTGCTTTGAGAATTTTTTTGTGCTTTGCGCGTGCGGGGACGCCTCGTTTTACTCGCATAATCCTATACTCCTAATGCTCGTTTAACATTTTTAGCAATTGAACCAGTAACAGTAGCCGACGTTTTAATATTACGTTTACGGCTCTTGCTTTTTTTTGACAACATGTGATTACCGAATGCACGGCGGCGGGTAAGTTTGCCTGTGCTAGTTATCTTGATACGTTTTGCCGTACCTTTGTGCGTCTTCATCTTTGGCATTATTTACTCCTTACTACTATACTCAGATTGCGGCCTGCCATCTGAGGTTTTTGCTCTAAAATTGCATCATCTTCTAGCATATGGATGACTCGATCGATCAAAACATAACCGAGTTCTTTATGCGCCATCTCTCGTCCCTTGAAAAAGACCATGATCTTGACCTTATGCCCATCGGTGAGAAAGGTGCGAATTTTGCGCAGTTTGATTTCAAGATCATTTGCGCCAATCTTTAGGCCAAATCGCATCTGCTTGAGTTCACTCGCTTTATTGCTGCGACGGTTTCTTTGCATCTCTTTGACTTTTTGGTACTGATACTTGCCCCAGTCGACTACTTTAGCTACAGGTGGGTCAGCGTTTGGTGAAATCTCCACCAAATCTACGCCGGCCTCTTCGGCTACCTTGAGCGCCTCTGTACGACTCATGATTCCAAGTTGCTCACCGCTAGTACCAATGACACGAAGCTCTCGAGCGCGAATAGCTTCGTTGATACGATTTGTTGTATTGATTGCTGCTCTCCTTATGCTTAGAGTTGCAATTTAGGTTTAGTTTGACTCGTCTACCATCTTAACAGATGGGAGGGAGAAATTCAAGACAGTTGACGGTATTGAAGTGCCTCGCTAATATGAGCCGACTCTACAGTGTCAGACAACTCCATGTCTGCTATTGTGCGAGCGACTTTTAGGACCTTAAAGTAACTGCGGGTACTTAGGTTGAGCTTATCGGCAGCATGGGTTAGCAAGTTAAGGGCATCAGAGGTGCCATGAAGGTGTGTCTTGATGGATTGAGAGGTGGTATTTCCGTTGTTTTTATGACTACTTCTATATCTTTTCAATTGTGCATTTTGAGCATTCTTAATTAATTTTAGAGCTGAAAAGTGTTGTTTATTAGTCGACGATTTATGCGCTAATAGCTCCACGTGAGGCGTCCTGCTAACTGCTACTACTAAATCTATGCGGTCAATCAGTGGGCCCGAAAGTCTTTTTTGATAAGCTAAAATTTGTGTAGTGGAGCAGGAGCATTCATGATCAGTATCACCATAATATCCGCATGGACATGGATTCATAGTGGCGACGAGCGTGAAGTCGGCAGGATACGTTGCTCTTCCGTTGGCTCGAGTAATTGCGACGAATCGGTCCTCAAGTGGTTGTCGTAATGCCTCAAGGGTAGCGCGCGGGTACTCCGGTAGCTCGTCAAGAAAGAGAACGCCCAGGTGGGCGAGGCTCACTTCGCCTGGCTTAGGCTTCGTGCCGCCGCCGATTAGAGATATGCGGCTTGATGTGTGATGAGGTGCCCGAAAAGGCCGTTTTGTTATGACTGATTCGATAGATTCACCTGCGAGACTATGTAGCTTGGTGATGGCTAGCTGTTCATCATCTGACAGAGCTGGCAGGATAGATGGGATTATTCGGGCAAGCATAGTTTTACCGGCTCCTGGCGGTCCTGTAAGCAAAAGGTTATGATGACCCGCCGCGGCAATAGTGAGAGCGCGCTTAGCTTGATCTTGACCATAGACGTCATCGAGATAGCAAGATGGAGAAGAAGGCCTGGGCAGGCTAGAGGAATCACGCGTAGTGGCAGCCAGTAGCTTCTCTCCCTTAAGGTGGAGGTATAGAGACTTGAGGTCGGTGAGACCGATAATATCGATACCTTGCACCAAGCAGGCCTGTGCTGTATTAAGCTGTGGCAAGTAGACACGAGCATAGCCTGCGTCTCGTGCCGTCTCAACAATCGAGATGACCCCAGATACGGGTCGTATACTGCCATCGAGAGCTAGTTCGCCAGCAAAAATACTATCAGCAACCTCTGGCTGTCTTAGCTGGCCAGCGCTTGTTAGGATAGAGAGAGCAATAGGAAGGTCATAATGGGTGCCGTCTTTGGGTAGCTCGGCAGGAGCGAGATTAATAGTAATCCTCATAGGGGGGTATTCCAGGAAGGAATGTCGTATAGCGCTTTTGACGCGTTCTTTAGCTTCATCGATGGCCTTATTACCGAGTCCAACTATCTGGAGACAAGGCAAGCCTTTTGAGATATCACTCTCAACCTCAATGATACGTCCGTTAAATCCTATTGGCGCGACTGAGAATACCTTTGCTACCTTATGCATATATTGGTAGTTAACCATACTGGCTATTCGAAGTAAATAATGATATAATCGTAACTGGTATCGATTATAGTAATGTTTGGGGCTGATAAATGCTTTCGACATTGGGACATTAATATTCATTCGGCAAGCCGACAACTGACGTAATCAGTATTCTAACTGCAAACAAAATTGCAAGCTGGTTCAAGGGTCTGACTCTTGCGCCAGCATACGCTGCTTAAGTCTAAGTAGCCATGCTTCTCTCTCACGCCTATAGGAGAAAGGTGTGTCATATTTATTAGGCTCAGTGCATGATAGTATGTCGATAACATGCATGAAATCTGACGACGTGCACAGAACGGGCATTTTCGTTTTCTTTTCGAGTCTCGTTGAGTGCTTAATTTTCAAAGAGAACTATGCTTGTAGAAGAATGATATATTACTCAATGGACCCGGGGGCGGTACCCGGCAGCTCCACCAAATTAGTTATAAAAACATCCGATCTCGTGTCGGATGCTTTCATCAGAAGTGCCAGAGGCCAATAAAAAACAACCACCTGCGAGTA
>DDER01000033.1:0-25373 GCA_002336735.1 Candidatus Saccharibacteria bacterium UBA1949
GGTTGAGGGCAAATGCTTCGACGACCCCGCCGAGAGTCTCGATCTGCAACACCTCTGAGTAGCCTGCTTCCTTGAGGCCATGGACCCATGCCACACCATCGCCAATACGCGTCACGATACCAACGTTTTCGAGGCCTTCAGCTGTCTCAAGCTGCGCGATCGCATCGCGGAGGTTCTTTGATAGTTCAGTCACTGCTAATTCAGTCATGTATACTCCCTGTTTTTCATTATAATTTCTGCGCACTCAGCGCATTGAGTCGTCGACGCATAGTGGCATCAAGTCGTTTGCCAGGTGTATCGATACGCACACCGCCTAGCACTGTCGGATCAATTGTCTCGCGCACATGAACATTACTGCCGAGTAGTTGAGCGATCTGTTGACGCAGCGATTCGTCAAGAGCGTGCGCGCTTGTCGTTTCGGCGACAACAATCCCTCGATCAGCGAGCGCTTGTTCGATATCGCGCACCACTAGCTCGGCCTCACGAGTACGCTGCGTGTCGATGAGATAGGCAGCGAGCTCTACGATCGCCTCGCGCCCTTTGCCCTCGCGCAGGCGCGTAGCGGTGTAGTCTGCGAGTTTACGCCGAGACAGTCGAGCCGTCATGCTAAGCAGACTCCTTGAGGGCATCAGCAATCACTCGCCGGTCGACGGCTGTATCGACAGTGCGACCGATGACTTTTTCGGTAGCAGCTGCGATGAGGTCAATTGTTTCATTGTGAAGGGCTTTTTTGGCGGCGACGACTTCTTTTTCGATGTCGATATGAGCCCGCGCCACGATGCCAGCGGCGTGATTTTTGGATTTCTCCTCAGCATCGGCAATCATAGTGGCAGCTTCTTTTTGGGCGCCGGCCACCACCTCTTTTGCTTCTCGACGAGCTTTTTTTAATAGCTCCTCGACATGAGCCTCTGTCGCCTGGGCCTTTTGGTTAGCATCGCGTGCCGCCTGGATACCATCACTAATGGCTTTTTCGCGAGCCTCAAGCATAGCGCTAATCTTTGGAAACACAAATTTTGACAACAGCCAGACCAATGCTAAGAAAGCGATCGTTTGCAGAATGAGCAACTTGACGTCAATACCGAGCGTTCCGAGTATATCACTCTGTTCGCTCACTTTGGCGCTCGCCAGATAAGTCACAGCACCTTGCATGACACTATCCTCGACTGATGAGCGCTACAACGATGCCAATAATAGCCAGAGCGTCCACAAAAGCAATTGCCAAGATCATCAGACTCTGCAGCTCTTTGATTTTTTCCGGGTTACGGCCGGCTGCACTCATCGCACCCATACCAATCATCCCTGCACCCAAAGCTGCGCCAAGCGCTGGCAGTGCGTAGGCAAGTGAGAAAGCTAGATTTTCCATTATGTACTCCTTTGTATTATTAGTTTACATTGTTATTTGACGTCATCCCTCAGGCGCCGCTCGTAACTGTGTGGGCGTGGGATGCGATGTAACGGACGACCCATGGTCGTCATGACCATGTTGCTCCATACCGAGAGCAATAAACACTGTCGTGAGCATAAAAAACACATAAGCCTGAATCGTACCGATAAATAATTCAAACGCCATAAACGGTAAGATAGAGAACGATGCTAAATAACCGCTCATATACCCAATCATGATAATCAATACTTCGCCCGCAAACACATTACCAAACAGGCGCAAACTCAGGGCAACGAGACGTGATAATTCGGCAATGATCTCTAAAATGCCTACAAACGACATGATCGGGCTTTTAAGTGGGCTAATAAGATAGCGACCGAGGTTACCAAAAAACCCATGTCGTTTGATAGCGTATATCTGGACGGCAACCATGCTTGTGATAGCAAACGCAAACGTCGTATTCATGTCAGCTAAGAGACTGCGAAAAACCGGAACATTATCACCGACAGTGATCGGACCGACAAATGGTAGGATGCCAATCCAGTAGTTGACGATGATGATGAAAAACAATGAAATCGGCAGCGGTGCCAACGCACGAGCGATCTTTTTGTCGCCAATAATAGCTTCGACCTGGCCGGCAAGCGATTCATAACCCCAGACGACCAGACTAATAAACATATTACGTTTACCGCGCCCAACACCCCAGGCGACATAGCACAGGCCAGCCAACACGATACCATACCCAAGCAATCCTAGCATCATCGAGTTTGTGATTGGTACTGGCCCCAACTCAAAAAGTGTCGATGGGCGAATATCGATATGTGGGCCAGCACTAGCAAATACGGTTGATGTCATCGTGTATTGATATCCTTGTTTACGGCACGGTATTGCTGTCTGACGAGCAGCCCGGCAATGATCACGCCAATAGTCGCGCCCCACACTGCTGCATTATCGATGCCTTGTTTTTCTAATTGCCAACCAACAATTGCGCCAATTCCAGGCGGCACAAACATGCGCCATGTTGTATCGGCGATCGTACCGAGCAAAAAAGTTGCCGAATTGTGACTCGGCGTACTCGGCTCATCGGGACTCTCCTTGTGCGATGCGCTCATTTACTTATATACTGTAGCAGATAGTTATGCCTCGACGCAACCATTCCAAGCCACATATTCGCTCCACTCCGACCCGCGAGTGCAATCGTAAACGCGCTTTTGCCTCTCAGGATGCAGCTCAACGCGAGCATGAACGCCGCATCCTCGAACAGCCTCACCTTCAGCTCACAATTTATCACTGCCCATATTGCAACAAGTGGCACTTTGCATCTACACAATCTTAATAAAATAACGTAGGGAAGACATTGGTGTAACGGTTTGCATACGGCACAGAAGAATTGTTCGTACTGCCATCCCCGAGTTGGCCGTTTTTGTTATTGCCAACCGTATAGACTTTGCTCCCGGGAGCTTGCGTGATAATGATCGTCGTTCCAAAACCACAACGTACGTCATGAGCTCGAATGCCTTTCCCTGTCACCGGATCGAGACCAAATACATTCATCCTGACAGGCGTTGCCTCGTACTCAGTGACTGTGCCATTCCCCAGCTGTCCAAACAAATTACTGCCAGCTCCATAGACTGCGCCATTATCGCCAACTACAAACGTATTGTTGTAGTGGTTTGAAATATAGGTGGCACTGTTCGGGCTATAATCACCGAGCGAACAGCTATAGATTGCCTCTGCCTTAACGCCGGGCGGCAAGATGAACTTTTGGACTGTCGATTCATATACTGTCCCAGTGCCAGCGCCCAGCTGACCCATCCCATTGATACCCACTGACCAGACATTGCCAGCCTCGGTTCGTAGCACAACATACCATTGGTCCGTACTAACCTGTACGACCTTGCCTTCGCCAACCGGTAACACTATTTTGGTCAATGCCCTAATATTTTGCATCTCGAGGTTACCGCTCGTATCAACTGGTTGCGCCATTTGACCTTTGTGGTTACGACCGGTAGCCCATACCTCACCATTGCTATCACGGATATAAATAGTATTTCCATCAAAATCGATCTCTTCCGCCGTCGGCTCTCCGGGATTGCCGAATGTGCCAAGCTGCTTCGGATACGCAGCAAATGATGTCACCGTACCTCCGATTAACTGCCCGTATTTATTACTTCCCCAGCCAAATACTTTGCCGCCAGCTAATCTTACGTAGACCGTTCCAGAGTCCGTCACCATCTCTACTGGCCAGTTGGCTGGATCCGCTTCGTCCGGCAAGCCAGTCACCTCAGCAGGGGTACTGTGTTCACCTTCAGTATCAGAACATCCAATACCCAGCATACCCGCCGAACATCTCCCGGCGCTATACATACGGTATTGATCAGTCACGACAAATGTCGAGCTGCCTTGAGTAGCCACAAGTATAGCCTTTTGGCCATCGATACTACCAAACTTAACTGGGGTCGTTTCTAGGTCGTAGGAGATACCACCTCGACCGTTGCCCAATTGACCATACTTATTTCGGCCTGAGCCATAGAGAACACCATTATCCGAAAGAACGAACATATTATTGCCAAGTGACAAAAAGTTGGTAAAAATCCGTTCTGCCCGACCACTTGGAATCTTATACTCCCGGGGAAGAGCACTTGGGGTTACATCACCCGTACCTAGCTGGCCAAATGTATTATCGCCAACACTACGAGTGATGCCGTCACTGCTAATCGTCGCGAAATATGCGCCTTGGGTAGTGTAGCCAAACCCGATCTTTTGAATATCGACTTCTTTATTGAGTTTTGCACTTTTCTGTCTTTCATAACTGCGCCATACCCGTCCACTACTGGCACGCAATAAATCCACTCTACCTTTGATTTTGAGCTCCTGAGTAGCGATACTGGCAGTCGGGCCATCAACTTCATAGGTAGTCCGCAGATGGCGGGTCGGATCATACACAACAAAACAGTTAGGGCCAGTATCACACTCGTTACCACCAGTGCATGATGTACCGGGACGGAGCTTACTACTGGTCGTCCATTGGGCGGCATAGTTATTTTCCTTGAGACAATAGACGGCATGATTAATGCCCGATTCAGCAGCCATGATGGCCATTTTGCCATAATATTGATTCTCGAGAGAAGCTCGAATACTCATAATTGCTGCTAGTGACACCATGGCAATCGACAGCATCACGACAGACACAACAAGCAGGGATGGCAACGCAAACCCCGATGATCGCTGCGCGTTAGTAGGCATAAACGTCATAATACTACTTTATCATTCCATGTGATAAACTGAAATACAGAATTTTGATAAACCATTCATCGTCTGCTATACTCGTGTATAGTACGAGAGGGAGGAATTTGCGCATGACCACTACAACCCAAGCTGCCCAGGTAATCGTCTACAGCACGCCGTGGTGTGCGTTTTGCAAAACAGAAAAACAGTGGCTCGATCATATTGGCGTCAAATACATTGCCAAAGACATCGAAGAAGACAAGTCAGCCTACGACGAATTGGTAGCAAAATCTGGCGGCCAATTCAGCGGTGTGCCAGTGACCGATATTGCAGGTACGCTCGTGCTCGGCTTCGACCGCGTCAAATTGACTGAGCTACTTAGGCAGCACAAGTTTATCAAAGAATAGCTCGTATACAAATACCTACATTTATGGTACGATAGCCTACACGTTTGACATGTGTCAGACTGTACATTCCCTAGAGGAAGGGCGTAGCATGTACGACATGAAGCATTTCATCATTGGAGAAACAATCCGCGGCTTTCAGCGAGCCGAGCGAGGTGCTCGTCGGGTCATCAAGCTGGTCCCCGAGATCCCGAGTGAAGTCGCCGACTTCGTCAAGGGCATCGTCGATCGCCTCCCGGGTGGCCGCGGTAAATCCTGAGCCTTTCCTACTACCCAGCCGCGGGATCATGTCCGATAGTATCGACATGATCCCGCGGCTACTTGCTATCTGTTATACTGGTGGTATGTCTCAAAAATCATCACGCTCCAAGCAACCAGGTAGCGCGGCCATAGTCAATCGCCGGGCACGGTTTGATTATGAGCTAGGTGATGAGATCGTCGTTGGCATCGTACTCGACGGACCGGAAGTCAGGGCCGCTCGCGATGGACATGTACAGCTCCGCGGAGCGTTTGTCACTATTAGAGACAACGAACTCTGGCTCAACAACGCGAGTTTCAGCCTCAAATTAAACCAGCGAGGCCAGGTCAGTGCTCGTACAGTCGATACTCGTGCACGCAAACTGCTCGCCAGCCGCAAACAAATCGATATGTTCACAGCACGCAAGCAGTCTGGCTTCACGATCGTACCGACCAAACTGATCACGGCGGGTCGATTTATCCNNATCGCACTCGGCAAAGGCAAAAAGCACTACGACAAGCGCGAAACCATCAAACGCCGCGATATTGACCGCGAGCACCAACGGATGGCTGCCTCGCGATGAAACAATGCGTCCTCGATCAAGATACCCATATCCGCTACTGGCAGCACCACACGGCCCAGCGCCCTACGATCGTGATGATTCACGGATTTACCGGCAGTCACGAAGGCTTTCAGTACATCGTACCACTGCTTGATTCATTTCATATTATTATCCCCGATGTCCCTGGGTTTGGCGTGAGTACTATTGGTCGCGATGACTGGTCCATCGATAGGATCGCTGCTCGACTTAACCAATTCGTTCGCTTGCTCAGACTGCCGACACCGCCGCATATCCTGGGCCACTCGATGGGTGGGCTCATCGTCGCCAGCATGATCGCGCAGGCTCCCGAATTGTATCATCGCCGCGCGATACTGATTTCTCCCGTGTCGACCCCCATCCGTCGTAATGATCGGCGGCGAAGCGGGGCAATCCTCGGCGCCCTCCAGTATCGTATCGGCCATCTCATCCCACAGATCGGTCCGAGATTAGTACGGAGTCGACTCATCAGCCGCGCCGCCACCCATCTCATCATGACTACAAGCGATAGGAAGCTACGTCGAGCAATTCACGGACATCATCTCAAAAACCTCGACTACATATCAAGTATTGAGTTGTATAGTCGTCTGCACCGAGAGATCAATCGTCATGGAGCCATAGAATACGCCGATGAACTTCGCAAGTTTGATGTCCTCCTGATTGTCGGCGACAAAGATAACGTCACTCCTATCAAAGAGCAGTCTCGTCTCGCTACCGCTATCCAGCCCGAACAGTACGAAATCATCTGCGGAGTCGGGCACTTAGTACACTACGAAGCCCCCAAGGCCTGTGCAGAGGCGGTGCAGGCATTTCTGCTATCACTTCACGATACAACGCGATAAATTGAGGTATCACGTCGTGCACATCGTGATGTTCCGCGATCTCGCGGGCTTTTTTGCCGAAGGCCTTGCGGCGGCGCGGATCTTTGATCAGCATGTCAAGCGAGCGTGCGAACCCGCCGACATCATCGACACTGACGAGATATCCGTCTTCGTCATGAATCACCAGCTCACCAAGCGCTCCGGCATCAACAGCCACAACCGGCTTGGCGCATGCCATGGATTCCAGCATCGCAAGGCATTGTAACTCATTAGGCGATGGTACAACGAAAATATCAGTCACGCGGTGCAGCTCGTATTTGTCCTCTTCGGGCACAAGTCCCGTAAAAGTGACGTGGTCGGTAATACCAAGCTCATCGACTAGATCGATCAAATCGCTTTCAGCATTGCCCGCACCGACCATCACGAGATGGATCGTGTCATGGTGAGAGAGCACCTTAGCAAACGCACGCACCGCTACGTCGAGATGCTTCTCGCCGTCTAGCCGACCCAGCCATTCGATGATTGTTTTGTCGGTGGGTATGTCGTATTTGCTATAAATATATTTTTTGGGTGGGCGAGGTTTGTAGAGCGACAGATCGATGCCATTGCTAATCGCCAGCGCTGGCGCGTCGAGGCGTTCGAGATTAAATAACCCCAACACCGACTCTGTCGGCATAATGATGCGCCTGGCGCCCTTGTAGAGTAAAACACCGTATTCATTCATGAGATAGGTAGCGGGCCGCTTGATTGGCGTCAGCGCTTTGATATTGCGCACCATATTTTCGGGCATGACGTGATTGGTGGCGACGACTGGTATCTGTAGCTGAACCGCAGCTCTCAGCGCCGATAATCCAACCGTCAGCTGGGTATGGACATGGACAACATCGGGGCGAAATTTACTGACAATACCAGCCATTTCTCGATCATAGGTGAGAGAGACGCGTAAGTTTTTGCGAAATGGCAAGGGGAGCGAGCGAATGCGCGTAATACGATAATTGACATCTTTTTCGATGCAGCTTTTGCCCGTCTGAGACGGGGCGACGACCATCACTGTATGGCCCATAGAAGCCAGACCTTGGGCGAGGGTTCGTGCGGCGGTCGCCACGCCGCTTTTCATCGGCCAATGCTGGTCGTTTGCAATCAAAATGCGCATAACTACTCACGATTATAGCATAGAGCGGATATGGTATGATGGATAGCATGAAGCGTCGTCAATTACCTGGCTACGACCACCCGCTGGCCATCGCCCTGTCATATACCATGCTGGCCTGCGCCACTATTCATCTCACCATTTCACTGTTCATGACTGCGCTGACTGGCGACCCGTATTATGTCAATATGATGCATATTTTGAGTATTGATTTGCTATTCCCGTCAACGATCGACACAAACATTCTCGGTCTAGGCGGCGTCATCCTCATGGTGGTGATCTGGCTGTTTTTTGTGTTCATGATTCATCGCCATAATCGTCCCATGGATCTAGGCAATGCCCGTCGACAATAGACCGCAGGTTATCTATGACGCTCGATGGCTGCGCGTCGATCATACATTTGATGGTATCAGCCGCTACTCCTGCGAACTCGCTACCGCTCTTCATGCGCGTGATGATATGGATATTACCTGGCTCATCTACGACAAACGCCAACTTAAGCTCTTGCCAAAAGGGCGATTCATCCTCGCCAACAACCCCGCCAATATCGCCAAAGAAAGTATTCTGCCGCGCAAACTCAACACCTACCATCCCGACATCGTCTATTCGCCGTTTTTTGTGATGGGCTTTCGCGGACGAGCCTACAAACTTGTTGTGACGATTCACGACCTCATCTATTTTACCCATCGTACGCCACCACAATGGCTTCCTCCGTACGTGCGGCTGGCGTGGCGGCTATTTCATCTGAACAAAGCGCCGATGCGTAGCCTGCTCAACCAAGCCGATATCGTGGCAACTGTCAGCGATACTGCTCGGGACGAATTACGAGCCCGACACATGACTAAACGGCCTATCATCAGTGTGAAAAACGCCGTTGCCGAGACGTTTTATGACAAGCGTCTGTTTGCTGACTTCCCGCATCATTCATCACACGATGTCATCTATATGGGTATGTTCACGCCGTACAAAAACGTCGAACTGCTCATTCAAGCGCTTGCCTACGTCGATGATGTCCGGCTCCACCTCCTCAGTCCTGTCCCTCCCAAGCGCCGATATGAGCTCGAAGATTTGATTGCACTCAGAGGGGTAGGAGATCGTGTCGTGTTTCACGATGGCGTATCGGATGCAAAATATCGAGAGCTCCTCATGGTCAGCCGCTGTTTGATCACGGCGAGCAAGCTCGAAGGCTTCGGTCTGCCTATCATCGAGGCTCAAGCTATGGGCGTGCCGGTGGCCTGTAGCGATACGCCAATATTTCGCGAGGTAGCTCAAGATTCGGCCGAATTCTTCGACCCCGACAGCCCCGAACAATGCGCTGCCGCCCTGCGCCGCCTCTCTCAGCGTGACGTCAGCGAACAATTCGTTCTCAAAGGTTTCACCAACGCCCGTCGATTCAGCTGGGCCGCGAGCGCCGCCGCCGCCCACGATATCTGCCAGCGACTGATGAAATGATGACTATATATGAAGTACCCCGAGGTTTTCACCTCGGGGTACAGCACCGTGCTATGTTTTCAACCGAGGGCACACTCGTGAGCGATCTGGCTGGCAACCGGTGCCTCCAAGAAGCCGACGTGGGCTGCATCGGCATAAACTACTCGCGGCGTGACGCCGAAGAGCACAGCCCATGCCTGAAGCGCAGACTGCTGATCGACCGTGTCATGGTCTCGATCGAACCAGACGAAGATGACCTTGTCCGCCAAGCCTTTGAGTGACCCAGGCGTGCCGTCGATGCCCTTGGCATACACTGCCGTTTCGGATGAATACCGAGACAGCGATGTACGCCGAGCAACCTCGACAGATCGCTCCAACCATTTACGATTGGCGGTCGGCTCGATATTCTCTTCCTTGGGTGGCACAAACATCCAGCGCACTGCCGGGATACGATTGGCAAGCCAACCGAAACGCAAGCGCCCGATCAGCCATGCGCCGTATTTCTGTACGCCAAGGACATCTCGCCAACTGGCAGGCGAACCCTCGAGCAACAGACTTGTGTGCGGCATGGCAAATCCCTGCTCCCGCAGACGCTGCAGGGTTTTGACGGCAGGGATTGCCCCCAGCGACGCCCCGTCGAACACGATGTGTTCATACGACCGCTTTTGAGAGATGTCTTTGATCGCCTCGGTTGCTGCCGTCACCACAGCGCCCAGGTCGTAAACATCACCGATTGCGCGCACGCAGATGACCTCATGGCCATTTCGCTTGTACCAATCGATAATTGGCGCGAACTGCGTGATAGGGTCGGCCATGAGTCCCCCATAGAGCACCGCTAAACGCTTAGCGCTGGGATTCCGCCCGAGCACATCGGCTCGTGCGGTACCCCTCATGAACTGGCGGGTGATAGCGTCGGCGCAGCCGAGCGCCAGCAGGCCAATAATAGCAACGAGGATCCAGCGTGTCATTTTCTTCACCTTGTCCCTTATCAAAGATCGCCGACGATTACGTCGGATGCAGCACGGTGCTGCTTGGCTATATTTTATCACATTCGATTATAAAAATCAAGCACCCCGCCCTTTGTGGTGGACCACAGCGGGCGGGGTGACTTTTGGATGTTAGGACGGGGCATGAGCATGGCTTTTGATGCGCTCATACCACGATGTGCGCTTAGTACCTGACGAGACAGCGATCCACATTCGGCAACTCATCGTCGCCTGATCGTTGAGACCATGCCACCATGCATCACCGCAGAGCGACTCATCGCGGTCCAAATCTCTGATCGCGCACTTGAGCCAAGAGCGTCCGTAACGTCTCTTCAGCAATCTCATGCGCATCGTCACCCAGTCTTCACGGCGCAAGTTTTCTCGCTGCGAAGCCTCGAGGAGACCGTACATCGTCCTCAGCTGCTTCTTAAAGCTGCGCGCACTCGTCCATGGGGGGAAGAGTATCGTGTAGGCTGCTGAGATGAGTACCTTGCAGGCCATCACAGTCACTACCAGGATAAGCACACAATGGCCGATTACGATCGCGTAGCTTAGCCAGTTATACGATGTTGCTGTGCCATATTCGTAGCCCATCGATGATTCCTCTCACTCGTATTAACGTGCAACCCAAAAGCGTGAATATAGTATAGCAAAAATATGATATTGTCAATTTTTTCAGTTAACCGTCGTTTGGAGGTAGCGAGTCGCCCTACTGTATCAACACATGAATCCGCGCTCTGCCTAGTCAGTTTCGACACTACTCGGCAGCTTATGACTGAGGAGCTGGCCTAGCCCGAGTGATATCTGCCTGACAAACTCAGCCGCATCCTCAATAGGTAGTTCCTGGGCATGGCCCGATGTATCTGTAAATCCCACTTCAGTCGAGATGTGTCCCCACGCACTTTTAGTAATCGCTACCGTCTCTTCACCCCACACCCCATTGCGACAGCGTGGTCGCGTTAGCATAAGACTCACGGCGTCCCCCGTAACTTTGCCGCATGATTTTATTTGCCGTCGGATCAATGCTACATCGAAAACATCAACCGTACCAGCCTGTTCATCAAAGGCACAGACTTCGCTTCGATATAGCTCAACTACTTTGGACGCGGCAGCTTGAGGAATAATCGCATCGACGATGTAAGCGTGTACGTCACTAGCTGTCGGACGAGGGAGGTCAAGAACAGTCTGTCGAATTGCGGATGGGAGATGGGCGCAATTCGTATCGAGCAGACACAATATCTCCGCATGGTCAAATAGCTCTTCTCCACGATCAATGTTCCAGCCGTCGTCGTCTGGGTCTTTCTTAATTGTACCGATCAAGGTGTTTTCGTCCATGATATTCATGCGAAATTCGTGTCCACCGACCGTCGATCTCGTATGCCCTCGCAGTAGCCCAGTGGCATGGTCTGTTTGTTCGTCATTCGCAATCATAACACTGTACGGTACGCCATCAAATACATGCGTTACGAGGTCTGGCGCTAGTCGCCATCGTAAATCTTCAAAACAAGTGCCGATGTCGTCGCCCAGATCACGTACGGCTCCGTGCTCTGGGGCATAGCTCAGTTCATGACACGGATGACTAATACTTCTCATAATTATATGATAACACATTATGAAAAAATATGCAATAGCTTACTGATCCGAACACGCCGTAAGGGGGCAGAGTGGCCTCAGTTGCTAATCGTCGTACCGACATCTTCGCCGCGGGCAGCGCGAGCGATGTTGCCATCGCGCAGGAGTTCGCAGACGATGATAGGTTTTTGCTCCTCCATAGCAAGGCCGAGGGCTGCTTTGTCCATGACGAGCACGTCGGGGTTTTTGAGTGCATCGGTGTATGAGAGCTGGCGATATCGTAGAGCGTCTGGGTAGCGCAGGGGATCCTTGTCGTACACGCCATCAACCTTGGTCGTTTTGATGACCACATCGCAATCGAGTTCGAGCGCAAAGGTGAGCGCCGCAGTATCGGTAGACATAAATGGCCGCCCACTACCACCGCCTATCACCACGACACGGCCTTTGATGAGGTGACTGATCGCTCGACGATGAGTGAATTGATCGACCACTTGATCGGCCTGAATATTGCCGAGCGCCCGAGCGGGCAACTGGCGGGCGTTGAACACATCCGCTAGCAACAGGGCATTGATAGTGGTCGCCAACATACCGGCATTATGCGCGGTCACCATTTGAATATCTGCGTGGGCAATATCGTTGCCGCGCACCAAGTTGCCGCCGCCAACCATTACCACGACCTGTATGCCTTTTTCCAGCACCGGCTGTATCTGCCCAGCTATCCAGGCTGCCCGTCTGGGGTCAAACCCACCCGTGCGCTCGCCTTGCAACTGTTCACCTGAAAGTTTGAGTAGAATTCGTTTGTACATCTAGTTTATTGTAGCACCCTGTGGGGTTGCCTGTACGGAGGTGTTGCATTTTCAAAGATTGATGGCATCTGAGCATTGACATATCTACTTTTATCGTGTATTATAGCAATGATTGCGGCACGAGTAGTGTCGTGACGTTTTTTGACAAGCTAGGAAAAACTAACCCATTGAATCATCTCACTAGGAGAAGAAGCATGAAGCTTCGTTTGCGTACTGTTGTATTTGGCACGGTGGTTTGCGCCATCGCGTTGATGTCGTCTACAGGATGCACTGGTAATGACCCGTCTGATGCCCAAAAAGCTCAAGCAGCAGCCCAACGCGCATCCAACCGACAGAACTACGAACCAAAGAACGACGTTGAGGGCAGCAACTATAACGCCCGCATCAGGCTGTCGGATGACCCGAATACCATCTTGTGGTGTTCAGTCTACCCGACCAACCCAAATGTTAAACCATACACAGTACCCGTTGTGGGTAAACTGACAAGCAGCAGCAAGCGTCCGTATTCCACTACTTATGCTGTCACTGGCGTCAGCGAACGCTATAGTCCTGAGGTAGCCGGACCAGACGGAATGTTCGGTGATAGCACCCGGTACCGGTACGGGTTCGACCCTGCAGGAAACTACTGGGACTTCTCGGAAACTCTAGAGATGGCGTGTTCGTCAGTTCCGACGGTCATCCAAAAGAACACTACCGTGTTTGCGATTACCGCGAAGGGAGATATTGGGGAATTGAGCGCAAGAGCGAACGCTGCGCTCAAAGCCTGCAACAACAATGATCCGTCCAAGCCCTGCGCCGCTGCGGCCCAAGTGCTTGGTATCGCCACAGGCGGAAAGTGAGACGCACAATGCGTAGAATAGATGAATATGACGAGCAGTACATCTCTGATCGCATTGGTAAAATGACACCACTAGGCTTGTTTGCCCGTGTGGTTGGAGGATTACTGGTGCTCTGCCTAGTGTTTGGTGTCATCGGCTACTTTGCCGGATGGTTCAACACCGCTGTCGACGTGACGCGCCCCGACAATGTCAAGGTGCAGTACGAGCAGATTTACCAAGACTACCAAGCACTCCAAAAGGGTGCCCAGAATATTTGTGACCTGCGTGCAGCCCGAGACCAAGCTGGCAACGACGACGAAAAGTCGCAGCGTGTTAGCCAAGTCCTGGCCAGCCAGCAAAACTACAACCGCGTGGCCGCAACCTACAACGCCAGATGGCAAAACGCCTTCAAGGCAAAATATGTCGGACCGCACGAGGTGCCCACAGTAGCACCCGACTTGCAGTCTCTCACGGCAAAAATTGCAGGGTGTGCTCAAAAGTAGACACTGTTCATCTGGTCATAGCCAGCGGGGAGCATTCTCCGCTGGCTATGACCAAGTCCATTTCCTAGCTTGTCATACTTAACCCCCTGGGGTTATTTTTATTTTCACGCTATACTAGAATGGTATGAAGTTTTATTCCTGGAACGTCAACGGTATTCGGGCGGTGCTAAAAAAGGGTGCTTTGCAGCAGTTTGTGGCCCAGCACGACCCAGATATTTTGTGCCTACAAGAAACCAAGGCCGAGCGCGGGCAGGTAGAGATTGACTTTCCCCAGTATCATGAGCATTTTTTTAGTGCTGTCAAAAAAGGCTATTCGGGCACGGCGATTTTTTCTAAAACACCGGCCAGCCGGTATATCGACGGCTTTCCAGCCGATATCATTGCTGCCTATGGCGTGACTGGCGACACCTACGGCGACCCAAATGCCGAGGGGCGGATCATCGCCGCCGAATTTGACGACTATTGGGTAGTAACCTGCTATACCCCCAACAGCAAGAGCGACCTGAGCCGCCTGAGCCTACGCTATGACCAGTGGGACAAAGCTTGCCTGGCGTATTTGCAGCAGCTAGAACGCACCAAACCGGTGCTGTACTGCGGCGACATGAACGTCGCCCACGCCGAAATAGACCTGGCTAACCCTAAAGCAAACGTTGGCAAGCACGGTTTTACCAATGAAGAGCGCGAACGGTTCCAAGATTTTCTGGACGCTGGTTTTGTCGATACCTTCCGGGCTGAATACCCCGACACCACCGACGCCTATACTTGGTGGACCCACTGGGCAAACTCGCGCGCCCGCAATGTGGGCTGGCGCATAGACTATTGGCTGGCGAGTAGTCACATCGCCCCGCGCGTCCACAGCGCTCTGATTCATCCGGATGTCATGGGCAGCGATCACTGTCCTATTAGCGTTGAAATTGACTGATGATGAGTGGACAAGATTTTGATTATTGGCAACGTCAGTCACCAACTAAGCTGCTTTTTCCTGACATAGCATGGTCACGCCCAGAACAGCGATCCCAGGCAGGCCGACTTGGTATCATTGGCGGTAACAAGTTAGGGTTTGCGGCAGTTGCAGACAGCTATACAGTCGCTCTCGAAACAGGTATTGGCTATGCTCGCGTCCTATTGCCCGATGCGCTGCGCCACACTGTCCCTGCGAAAATGACTGATGTCGTCTTTGCTCCAACCAACCAAAGTGGCAGCCTGTCCCGAGACGCCACAGCATCGATGCTAGCGCTCGCTTCTTGGTCAAATATAGTGCTATGTGTTGGTGATGCTGGTCGCAATAGTGAAACGGCCATTGCTTACGAGACCTTCTTTCGAGAATACACCGGACCAGTCATCCTAACACGTGATGTCATCGACCTAGTCAAAAACAGCGCCGAACAGATGGTTAATCGCCCTCAGACGGCCTATATAGCATCATTTGCCCAGATTCAAAAACTTTTCCAGATGGTATATTATCCGAAGATTCTGACATTTAGCATGCACCTAGCGCAGTTCGTCGAGGCACTGCACAAATTTACCATCACGTATCCAATAGTACTCACGGTACTCCATCAAAACCATGTTATTACAGCACATGGTGGTCAAGTGACTAGCACGGCTTGGGAAACACCGATGACAATCTGGCGCGGCACGACAGCCACCCGTGCAAGCGTCTACTGGGCATGGAATCCATCTCAGCCGCTCGCAGCGATCACAACAAGTCTAGCCGCCTAGGCGCGATTAGCACATAGGAGAACGTATTTAATACAACAATATCTGCTACACGATTGGCGTATACTACAAACATAAGCCTAATGGGAAGGGGTGTGCTGTGGGTAAACTACATAAATCTTTAGAGTCACTATTATCACGTCCGATGAGTCGCGAGGATTTTTTAAAGTATATTGGTCTTTGGGTAGTTATGGTATTTGGTGGCGGCGTATTGCTCAAGGCTCTCAAGGACCAGTCAGGACAGGTCGACGAACAACTAGCGCATAATGATCAGCGTCCTAGCACCTCTACTGGCACCTCGCCCGCGCAACTCAGCACGTCATCGGCGCTTATCGCAACATCAGGCATCGCGGCTCTTGGTCCTAACAACATATTAGCATCTATCGCAGCCGCCAACGCCGATGGACCGACAAGTCTTTTTGCAAGCGGGGCGACTGACAATATCGCACCTACTTTCAATATAGAGCCCGGCACAGGTATTAATGGAGGCAATGCCCTCAAGATCACCGCACCTGGCAGCGGCCAAAAATGGGTCTTCACGCAAGGCTTATCTGTCTGGGCACCCGTCACGGCCGGACAAACCTATACCTCTGCCGCTCATGTTCAGCTTGTAAGTGGTACTGCTGGCACAGTTCGCGGACATATCAGTTGGTTTACCTCCACTGGCAATTGGATTAGCGGCAATCAATCAACAACCGCCACCCCGCTGACGATAGGCGCCGCCTACACACAAGTAACTTCAACGGCCGTTGCACCGGACGGTGCAGCCTATGCGGCAGCCCAGATCAACTTTGGCGCTGTCAGCGGCACACCGATTCTTCGCGCCGACCAATTTGGGGTGTTTGCCGGTACAAGCGCCACGCCATGGTCACCTCCGGGTGGCGCGCCAGTTAATCAGCCACCAACAGCATCATTTACAACCACCCTTAACGAACTTTCCGTCACTACTAACGCGTCAGCCAGTACTGACCCAGACGGTTCAGTCATCAGTTATGTCTGGAGCTGGGGCGACGCTACAACAAGTAGCGGTGCTAACGCTAGCCACACCTATGTAGCGGCTGGCACTTACGTTATCTCGCTTACCGTCACGGACAACGCCGGCGCAACCGGTAGCACAACCCGCCAAGTCACCGTCACGGCACCACCCTCGGGGACGATACATACACTTTGGCCAACCAATCCCACTCCGACAGATATCAACACAACCTCGGGTAATCCCATAGAAGTTGGGGTAAAGTTTCGTGCTACTCAAAACGCTACTGTCATTGGTGTGAGATTCTACAAAGGTAGCGCCAACACTGGGACTCATACTGGCTCGCTCTGGTCAATTTCTGGCACTCGACTAGCCACAGTGACATTCACTGGTGAGACAGCTAGCGGCTGGCAACAAGCATCCTTTACTTCGCCGGTTCCGATCACGGCAGGTACGACCTATATCGTCTCCTACTACAACCCGACAGGTAATTTTTCGGTCAACCGCAACTACTTTACGACTACCGTGAACTCTGGTATTTTGAGCGCTCTCGACACTACATCTGCTGGCGGCAATGGGGTATTCAAATACGGCACTACAAGCCAGTTCCCGAACGAACATTACAACGCCTCCAACTACTGGGTCGATGTTATTGTTGCCACAGGCACCACACCACCACCCGCCAACCAAGCACCAACAGCGTCATTTACGACATCCGTCTCTTATCTGACCGTTACGACTAATACTACTGCCAACAGCGACCCAGATGGGGTGATATCTTCCTATACATGGAATTGGGGTGATAATACGACGAGCACTGGTATCAATGCTTCGCATACGTATACGGCTGCTAGCACCTACACCATTACGCTGACTGTGACAGACAATGCAGGCGCTACGGCATCGACAACACGCCAAGTGACCGTGACAGCCCCAGCCAGCACGACGATCTACAAGCTCTGGCCAGCCAACCCGACTCCAGCTGAGCCAAACAATACTGAGACTGCTCCGATCGAGCTTGGTGTCAAGTTCCGTGCCAGCCAAAACGGTTATGCGACTGGTGTACGCTTCTACAAAGGCAGCGTCAATACTGGTACTCACACTGGTTCTCTGTGGTCAACCTCAGGTACACGACTTGCGACGGTGACATTCACAGGAGAATCGGCCAGCGGATGGCAAGAAGCAAGCTTTGCTTCAGCCGTGGCGTTAACGGCTGGTACGACTTATGTTGTCTCGTACTTTAGCCCGACTGGTGCATTCTCTGTCACGCGCAACTATTTCGGTAGTGCTACCACGTCAGACATTCTGACTGCTCCTGCCAATAGCGAGACGCCAAACGGTGTCTTCAAATACGGCAGTACGAGCCAGTTCCCAACTGACAATTACAACGCTACCAACTACTGGGTCGATGTCATCGTTTCATCGACGCCACCAGCGGCTGATACGACGGCGCCGACGGCACCGACCGGACTTACCGCTACTCCAAGTGCCAATTCTGTTGCTCTTTCATGGACAGCGAGCACCGATAATACCAGCGTGACTGGCTATGAGTATTCGCTCAGTGGCACGACGTATGCAACTACCGGCTCGACGACCACCTACACCATCACAGGTCTCTCGCCGCAAACTGCTTATACAATTCGCCTCCGTGCATACGACGCAGCTGGCAATCGTAGTGTAGTAGCGACGGTGTCGACGACAACGCTTGCCGTACCCGCCAGTAGCAATGACATGCCGCTGATCGGTAGGTATCGTATGCCAAGCACGGGGGTACCATCAGATCCAGGCAACACAGTCGTCTATTCGCCCAACCCATCACCAGTAGTATCGGCGTCACAATTGCGAGGACAGCGGCTGCATTTTGGACCAAATGACAATCCAGAAACGCTCAATTCTATGACGCTTGGACCAGGCACGATCGTTGAGTTTGAACGAGGCGTCGTCTGGAGCAATGTCCGTGTGCGGATCAATGCAAATGGTACCGCCGATCAACCGGTCTTGCTGTGTTCGGTCGGTAGCCCATCGCTGCCAGCGCCAGTCTTTAAGGTCAATGCAAGCTCTAAGCCGCCTGCTGGGCCTGCTGGGAGTGGTATCGATGACGGTGTCGTCAACCTGTATGGCAATCACGTTCACATGCGCGACCTCGCCATAAAGGATTCGTATTCCAATGGTATGTACAACACCGCGACCAATGCAGTGATACACAACTGTGAGTTTTCCGGCGTGATTATCGCCATCTGGACACGCGGCCAGTATAACAAAATTTGGAACTGCTATATGCACGATCTCGTCGTACGCACACCTGACGGACCAGACAATGACTATGGCGCTTCGGCCCTCACGATCGAAGCTCACAACCTCACCGTGCAGGGCGTCACCGCTCGTAACGCATGGGGTTACAGCCCAGATTACGCGCAGTGGGGCGGAGACGGTTCGCTGGCTGACATCTGGAACTACGGCGACAATCTTCAACTCCGACACTGCTATGTCGATTACAGCCCGCGCGTTCTCGAGGCTGGACGCGACCCACGCAAGTCAGATGTATCAGCGCGCAACACAGTTGTTGCTGGCTGTTACGCCAAAAGGTTGACGGACGCGGCGATCTATTGGAACCCAGACGGGCCATACGGCGGCATCCCGTACACTGGCTACCAGAAATACGATTGCAACTTCTAGCAAAGACAAGGAACATCGTGACACGCAAAAGACCCTCGATCCCGAGAGTCTTTTGCTGATGTAACAGATGCGAATCCTTACTCTATTCTGGTGGAATTGTAAAATTCCGCTGGAAATTGACTAATCAACAAAATTATGCTAATATATAGATTATACACAAGTTTGTGTATGGACATTGAATAACTATCTCGGTCGGTTAAGTAAAGTCTGACTAGCTTTTGTGAACTCTACTTATCCGGATGAGATACAGGATCGAGGCCAACGCTCTAGTAAAGGAGACTTCCATGAGCGTAAAGCACTACCGCGCCACCCAGACCGGTCGCCCGAGCGACAAGGAGTTGGTGAATAACATCGCGCAGGCGATCATTCGCAAGCACAACGTTGTCGCCGACCAAGTCGACAACAACTGGGGCTGGGAGGGTGACGTCGAGCGGCTGTGCCCGAAGAAGGCGATGTCGCTCGACGGTCAGACCCTCGGTCGTGTCATCATGGCCTTCCCGCAGGCCGACCTCTACGGAGTCCACTGCAGTGATGCCTGGCTCGGCCAATACGAGTCGGGGCCGCTCCTTCTCCGCAAGATTGCCGCGACGGCGATCCTGTGGCGTATCCGAGTCATCCTCGGTGTCCGTGAGGAAATCGACGATCACCACATGGACTGGCTCATGCGGGATTTCTGACCTTGTCCGTTTCCCCAGTGCCCGCGCGAGAGCGTGGGCACTGGGGTCTACCTTAAAACTAATTATTCCTTTTCCTTAGCAAAACTCATGGGCGCAACGCGTCCGATTGATTTGTCAACACTTTTCCTCAAAATAGGTTCGCGCGTAGTCGTAAAAATACACCAAAAATGCGGATTTTTCCAGAATTATCGCTCTGACGGGCGATTTTTTAGATTGTTACTCTGAAATGGTGGGCTGGGGGGGACTTGAACCCCCACTCTCTATTGAGAACCAGATTTTGAGTCTAGCGCGTCTACCAATTCCGCCACCGGCCCATGAATGCTATATATAAGTTACGAGCGTTGCGCCCATCATATCGGCCCATCGTAGAAGGGTAAGACTCATCCAAGCACGATATAAGCGCCATATATATTTCGCCTCCTCTATTGTATACTATGAAGAGTCATGCAGCCAAATAATCCCCCTGCGAGCACCTCGGTCACACCGCTACCCATAGCGCCGGCCATCCCTCCTGCGCCGACGACCGATCCAAATACTGCGGCGGCAAACGTAGCCCGTTCTCAGATAGCTCAAATATTTAATACCGCCCACCCAACAACTCTAGCGGATACCGCACCTCACGCCAACACGGCTACTGCGACTATTCCCACGACGCCCCCTCGTCTACCGACCTTTCAGTCTGAAGCACCTCAGCCCATCGAGATCAGTCCATCACAGCAACCTTCTAGTGACCGTTGGCGCGATTACCACGCTGCCTGGCAAAGCTATTACCAGCAATTTTATCATCGCCACTACCACAATGAACTGCACAAAACAAAACAGTCTCCCGCGACGACCACCGCTATAGACGAGCCACTCACCAAGCAGCAGGCGATGAGCGACCTACGGGCACGCGTCCGACACCATATGACTAAGCAAGCTACCGCTGTTCGCACAAGCCGCCACTTCATGCCAGTAGCAGCAGCTTTTGCGGTCATGCTCATCTTTCTGTTTTTGCAGTATAATAGCCTCATCTTCAGTCAAGTACAGGCCTACATCAGCCCAGGCAATATCAATCCTGCAAATATTATTGTCGATACTACCGCGCAAATTGATGTCGGTCCGGACCCAAAAATCATCATCCCGCGTATCAATGTAGAAGCACCGATCGTATTTGATATTGCAACCGACGTCAATTCACAAAACCTAGCAATGGAACGTGGCGTGGCACATTTTGCTATTCCTGGCGCCAATAGCCGCCCGGGGCAGGTAGGCAATACCGTGATTTCGGGCCATTCAAGCAATGATCTTTTCAATAACGGCGCGTACAAATTTGTCTTTGTCCGCCTCGAGCAACTCAACAACGGTGATACTATCTATATCAACTACCAGTCTAAGCGCTATACCTACAGCATTACAAAAAAAGAAATTGTCAAACCAAATGAAGTGTCGAAGCTCGTCTACCCAGTCGACAAGCCCATCCTCACGCTTATCACGTGTACACCTATCGGTACAGCAACCAACCGGCTCCTGGTCACTGCTGAGCAGATCAATCCTAACCCCAAATCCAATCCTGGCACCCCCGCGCCAACCACACCACCCAAAGACAATTCCAAGTCATCGATGCCTGGCCAGAACAAGACTATCTTTGATAAACTCTTTAACTTTGGCAATAACTAGTCGATAACGAGTTTCGTACGAGCAAGCGCCGTTACTCCGGCGTCATTAGTACCAATAGTGTAGAGGTATTTGTCGTTGGCGCTGAGCACGGCCGCCTGGCCAACATGTACACCCTTAAACTGTCGTGGGTTCAGACCATCGAACTCATAGCTCCGCGCGACACCATCGCGATCTGAGTAAATATGATAGTCATCCAGCCATTGCAACGGCCTCACAACCTCACTCTCACCCCAAAGCATAGTCGTTGTGGCCCGTTGCAGCTCGATATCATACGTCAAATATTGTCCTGCCTGCTGCACAATAACAAATCGCCCACTAGGACTAAATCGCAGGAAGCGCCCGTCACCACTGGGGATCCTCATCGAAGTCACGGAGCGATAACTCGTCACGTCACCCGAATCGCTACTCGGCAAATCGGCCGTCATCACCTCAAGTTGCCGACCGTGTAAAATGACAAAATATTTATCGCCAAAATATTCACCAATCCTGAGATCAAGCGCCGGCGTTCCATCATCAGCGTATTCACGCACGATTCTCGGAGCCTTGGCGTTATCAGTATAGTAACCGACAGACCGCTTCTTCGTCTCGTCATTGAGCGCAGTGGTATACACGACGGTCGCCCGATCGAACTGACTAAATGTCGCGACATTTGCCACGAGCGGTCGTGACAACGTGGCGTCATTGAGATTAATCTTGCGCAACACTCCATCTACAATAGCGTATAGGATGTGCGTGTCTCCCACGCTATACTCGATCTGACTCGCTGCCACACCGATCGTGGCAGTAATGTTTTTTGACTGCTGTACATCACGAGTATCCAATGACAGCCATTCTATCTTGTCATCATACTCATGCCTAATAAGAGAATATCGGCTACTCTTGTCCCAAGATTCAATAGAAAAACCATGCGGCTTTGCTCCATCAACAGCGCGAGTATAACGATCAGCAGGTAAACTAATCGTCATTTTCTTGGGCTTATCGGTATCAAGTGACACCAAGGAAAAGTTCGGATCTGCTGGTTGCTCCTTAACAATGAGCCACTTACCATCAGGAGAAATCGAGGAACTTGTTAGCGCCTCAAACGCCACTGGATAATCGGTGATAAGATTTTCGGGTATCATACGAGCATAGGTTAGCCACAAAATACCTCTTGGCTTTAGAGTAATATCCTTTTTCCAAGTAGTATATCCTGGTTTGGTATACATCACCGTATGATCGCCGGCAGCGGCTGTTAGTTTGCCCGCCGTGCTCAATGCTAGCTTAGATCCATCAAGGTACACTGCGGCACCACCTGGGCGAGAGTCAAACTGCATAAGACCACCTTGTTCAAGCGTGCCGTCGCGACTATTGAGTTGATACCCCAAAACAACATATATCAGCGCCAGTACCAAACAACCAACTGAGACTGTCATAATGAAATAGATAATTGCGCGCTTGAGAATGTGCTGTTTGCGAGATGGTTTTTTGTGCATTTGTTTATTATACAATATTTACCAACACTATATAAGCACTTGCATAATAACTGCCGCCTAGAGTAATATGGGTACAGTAATGAGCGTCTGACGCTCACAAAAATAGGGGATATCACATCAATGGCCGACACCACCGTAGGTAAACCACTTGCTCACACCACTGGGTCTATACCCATCATCAAGACTCGCTCCCGTCACACAGGACAGGGCACTCGCGGTCCTGCTCGTGCAAACTCTTCAGCGCCAGCACTCCTTAGCCGTAAACGTTCAATTACTATCGCCCCCAATCAGCCGGCTACTATCTCCGATGTGCAAGACACTGCTGCACGATCAATAACCACTCTCATACCCCAGCACCCCATCGCCATGCGCGCTCACGCTCGTCGACAGTCTACCAGAGCCCACAGTCCACAGCAGTCCCTCTCGTCAATTGTGCTCAAAAACCAGGCTATTGATGCAGCACTCACGGCCCCCAGGGCGCACTCCCGCAAGCCGATTCAGTTACCCCGTCAATCTACGTTACACCGTCGTTCTAGTCTTGTCTTTGGATCGCTTGCTATGCTGCTGCTAGGCGCGTATTTTACATACCTCACCATGCCACAGTTGTCAATTCGCGTCGCCGCATCTCAGGCCGGCATCGAGGCTACCTATCCAGGATACCGACCAAATGGCTACACGCTATCGGGACCAATAGCCTATAGTGATGATCAAGTCCGTATGAAATTTGTCGCCAATGCCGGCCCGCATAGTTTCACTATCAATCAGACAAAGTCCAGCCTCGACTCGTTGGCAGTTCTTGAAAATTACGTCCAACCAAAAGCTGGGAATAACTACATCACCAACCGTGAAGATGGCCTGACGATTTATACCTACGATACGTCAGCTACCTGGGTAGACCGTGGCATCATGTACACCATCTCAGGTGACGCCCCACTGTCCAACGAACAAATCCGCCATATCGCGGTGAGCATGTAGCCGATACCGCCAACTCGCCCCCAATAAGTCTCTTGGGTATCTCGCCAGCTACCTAGCTAGTCTGTTATACTTGACCTCATGACTATCCGTACCCGTTTCGCACCCAGCCCAACCGGATTTTTACACGTTGGTGGTATCCGCACTGCGCTCTTTGCGTATCTCGTCGCACGGCAAGAGGACGGGCAGTTCGTCGTGCGGTTCGAGGATACCGACAAAAAACGCGAGGTGGCGGGCAGCGCCGAGCACCTCATCTCGAGCCTCAGAGCAATTGGCATCGAATACGACGAAGGTCCCGACATTGGCGGCCCCTACGCACCGTATGTACAGAGCCAACGCCTCGAGCACTACAAACAATGGGCGCAGAAATTGATTGATGCCGGGCGAGCGTACGCCGATCCCTACACACCTGAGCAAGTCCAGACCTTTCGCGAGCGAGCTCAGGCCGAAAAACGCGCATTTTTGTACCGCGACCATCGCCCCGAATACCCACCCGCGTGGGATGGCAGCACGCCACTTAGGTTCAAAAGCGATCCCAAACAATATCACTGGCATGACGAGGTCATGGGCGACCTAGTCGCGCATCCAGAAAACATCGATGATTTCGTGCTTATCAAACGCGACGGCTACCCGACCTACGACTTCGCCCACATCGTCGACGACGCCGAAATGCACATCACCCATGTCATTCGCGGCCAAGAATTTATCTCCAGTATGCCAAAATATCTCAATCTCTACGAAGCACTTGGGTTCGATATGGCGTATCGCAGCACGCACGAGGCGAAAGCCGAACTAGACGCCACCGCACAGCACGACAGCGCAGCGGTCGCTTTAGGGGGAGAAGCGCCGCTTGCGAATTCACTTCGCAAGCAAGCAGAGGGGCGAGCCCCTCTTCCGATATTCGCCCATATGCCTCACATCATGAACGAGCAAGGCAACAAAAAACTCGGCAAACGCGACGGCGCCAAAGACGTCCTCGACTATATCCGCGACGGCTATTTGCCAGAGACCATGATGAGCTTCATCGCGACGATGGGGTGGAACGATGGCACTGAACAAGAGGTGTTCACCAAGGCAGAACTCATTGACAGGTTCAGTTTGTCACGCGTCCAACGCAGCGGTGCACGGTTCGACGAAAAACGACTCCTCTGGATGAACGGACATTTCATCCGTGCGCTCAGCCTCGACGAGTTGGTCGACCGTATCGAATATTTCTGGCCCGAGTCTGCCAAAAAACATAGCGACGACTACAAAAAGCGCGTTCTGACGCTCGCCCAAGATCGCAC
>DDER01000033.1:25389-45388 GCA_002336735.1 Candidatus Saccharibacteria bacterium UBA1949
ATGCCGAGCCTCACGAGCTACTTTTTCGAGGAGCCAGTGCGAGACGACAGCCTCATCACTGATAACAAGCAACTCAAAAAACTATCGACCCAAGAAATTTTACATCTGTTAGAGCTAGTCAGAAACGATTTCGAAACAATCGATGGCTGGACCGCCGAAACAATCCAAGTCCATCTCAACGCGCTCCTCGAAACCACTGGCCAAAAACCCGGTATCCTCTTTAGCCTCATCCGCATCGCCACCACATGGGCACCATTTAGCCCACAACTCCACGATACCCTGACACTCCTCGGCAAACAAAAAACGCTCACTCGTCTGACCAGTGCAATAGATAGTATCTCTATCTAACTACAGGATAGTCTCTCTATGCTTACTCTGTTAATCGTAGATCGTCAACCACTGAATGTCTGCGCTGTATCGTCAAAGCAATAATGATACTTATCACACCGCACGCAAAAATCATCGCGACCAATAAAATACCCAGCCAGTGCGGCGCTCCGAGTAGCGTCACCGATAGGTCTCTAGCAGGTTCACCAAAACGCGCGTACAGCACTTGCGTCAGGTTGTTGGATTCTTGGCGATCAAGTATCCATAACCAAATATAGCTAACAAATAACGACAAAATACCCGTCATCAACGCTACCACTGCACCATACAATATAAATACTCCCCAAATCGCTCGACCAGGTATACCGATCGCGCGATAGATAGCGACTTCCCGACGTCCGTCATCAACGATGCGACTGAATGTAGCCGCCATGATAATAACCGAGAAACAAAACACTGTCACGGCAATACCCTGGGTAATCTTTGCCAAATTATCCTTGGCTACCGCGATTGGATAATACCCTGTTGTCAACTCGCGCACGCCCAAAGCCTGCGTCGAGGAGCATATCATTGGATCGCAGTGATACTTGCGCACATAATCGCTCGCCGTCCTTGCGTCTTTGGCCTTCATGATATGGGCCGTAGAAAGCGGCTCATAATTCAAACCATAACCATACGGAGATAAAGAAAAAATGCCGGTCGATAAAAGCTTTTCGGATTGTGTCACAGGTATGACTGAGCGACCAATAGCAGCCATCCCAATAGCCGCCTCGACACCCAGCGCAAGCCCTTGCGTATTGCTATCTGCTATACTATTTGACGGCAGAACCCCAGTCAGCACAAATGTGACCTTCTCGACGAGTGGCTCGGTTTCTACACCGAACTGTTTATCTATTACTGCCTTCTTTACGTCATTCTTTCTCCGTTCCGCCGTTCTACTGTTTTTGACTACTTCTGGCGGCACGCACTGTCCGTCTCCTGAGCGTTTATAGCTAACCCTACTGACATCCGTCATATCAATATTACTGAAGCGTAGTGTCTCAAAGATGTTCTTCGCAACAGAATTTCTATAGCACATATCAATATGTGTACCGAGCGTACTGGCAATACTTCTTTTACCAAAAATATCTCGATACATTTGCATATTGAGGAGCAGGGGGATTTGGTCGGCATCGGGCGCAACGGTACTCTCCGCAACATAGGGCGCTAACGCTTCGTCTGGTATGAGCGTTATCGCATCAACCTTTGAGACAAGGGCGTCTTTTCTTGCTTGATCAACTCTGCCATCTTTCATAATTATCAGTTCACCATTCATAGGCTTTGCAACCACAGCTCGACCGACTTCTAGTACACCATCCATGGTAGGGATTCGTGGCTGGCTCGCTTTGGTGTGCTCGATCTGGATACGTTGCGCATATTGGCTAGATTGGTCAACAGACTCGATATCATCTTGTTTGACGATAGGATTCTCAAATAAAAACTCATCGTATTCGAGCCCGGCAGCTTTAATAAGGTTCTTGTATTTCTCCTTGTCAGAATTATATTGTTGCCTCACAAGACTAACAAAACTAGGGTCATCAGCCTTAAGTTGTTTAGTATAATTACTATCGACGACTTCGATATACGACGCACCTGCATATAGCCGATCAGATGCTCTCGTCAATGAGTCAAATACAGATACAGATGCAGCAATCGCAACAAATACTAGCGTAAAAGCCAGACATGAAGCACATACCGTCAGTACTACTCGCAACTTACGGGTACGCAATTTCGCTAGCGCAATACGAAAAACTAAAGAAAAATTACTCATATATGGCTCCGTCTTTCATATACACTACGCGATCACACCTGCTCGCCACGCTTGGGGAGTGGGTGACGATGATTATTGTAGCGCCATAGAGCTTTCGCATCTCGAGCAGGCTATCGATAATGTGCGCCGCGTTTGTCGCGTCCAAATTGCCAGTTGGTTCGTCTGCAAATACATACATCGGCGTGCAAACCATCGCCCTCGCTATTGCCACTCTTTGCATTTCGCCCCCAGAAAGTTCATCAGGATAGCGCTCGGCTTTGTCGGACATCCCCAGCCTTTCTAGCAGCCCCATCGCGCGTTGCATTACGTCTTGTTTTGGAATACTCGCAAACGACCCAGGGGTTATAATGTTTTGGATGACCGTCAGATAGGATTGTAGATAAAATGCCTGAAAAACGAAACCTACGTTTTTTAATCGCCACGCAGCAGCTTGTGTACGCGATAGTTTGTTGACTTTTATGCCATCTAGTTCTATATCTCCCTCCGACGGGATAAGACCGCTCATTGCATGAAGCAAGGTACTTTTGCCGCTCCCGCTCGGGCCCATAACTGCAACAATCTCGCTCCTATCAATATCAAATGAAACATTCTTTAAGATCGTTATGCGATGACCATTATTTGGACGAACCGTGACTGTCACGTCTTTCAACTGGATAATACTGGCCATGCTAATTATTAAATCTTACTGATCAAACTTATGCAAATGCTAGATACACCAAAATCTCATTGCTCACTTATACGTATCTATAAGAGAGTTTACGGTTTTACTGTTCGGTCGATGAATGCTGATTAGTAAACTAGCACCCGTACCCCACCGAGTGCACAAAAAGGATGTCATTCATAAAGAACTCGCTCCCCAGCACACAATGAAGCTGACCATCTGCTATAATATTCATAAGCATGTATATGATGCACCATCAGAGTCTCTGGGCGCGATGTGTCGCGTGGATTAATTCACATCGCAGATTAGCGCTCGCAATTGGCGGTGCGTGTTTGTTGCTACTGTCGGCGCTGATCACGTATCTCGTCATAGCCAATCAGCCCAAGCCTATGCCCGCCCCCAAACCACAAGCAGTCAAAAAAGTCACCCCGCCGCCGCCAGTCTACTATTCACCGCTTACTGGCAGCAAAGTTGCCTCTGAGGCAATCACGAAACAAGCCGTCACCGCTATCATGATCGAGAACAGTCCCGACGCGCGTCCTCAATCCGGCGTCAAAGACGCTGGCATCGTCTACGAAGCTATCGCCGAGGGCGGCATCACGCGATTTCTGACATTGCACCAAGAAAACAAACCACAGCTCATCGGCCCTGTCAGGAGCCTGCGCATGTACTACGTCGATTGGCTGGCGCCGTATAACGCTAGTGTCGCGCACATCGGCGGCAGCGCCGCTGCACTCGCCGAAATCCGCAACGGTAACTATCGCGATATTGACCAGTTTTTCAACGCGCCGAGCTACTGGCGTGCCACTGATCGCTACGCCCCGCACAATGTCTATACTAGTTTCGAGCGTCTCGATGCGCTTAACCAAGCCAAAGGCTACACATCGTCAACGTTCAAAGGCTTTTTGCGCGTCGACGGCAAGCCAGCTCCCACTCCGACCGCTAGCACCGTCACGATCAACATCAGCGGGCCGCTCTACAACTCGAGCTACACCTACGATGCAGCCACCAACACCTATGTCCGCAGCCAAGCTGGCGCACCGCATCTCGATCGCGAGGCAGGGCAGATTTCACCGAGTGTTGTCATCGCTCTCCGAGTCAATATGACGCGCGTATTCGAAGACGGCTACCGCGAAAGTATCGTCACGACTGGCACGGGTACAGCGGTAGTATTCCAAAATGGCACTGCCATAGAATGCACCTGGCGCAAGAACAGCCGAGCAGATCAGTTGGAGCTGCTCGATGCTGCGGGCGCACCGATAAGCCTCGTCCGTGGACAGACATGGATATCAGCCGTTCCAAATGGCTCGGGTAGCGTATCATGGCGATGAGTCCTCCTGATGCTCCCGATCTTATTAGAGGTATATGGCCGCGTCATCGACATCGTATCATCCTGGCTCTCTTCATCGGACATGCACTGCTTGGTCTGGCTCTTACCGGCATCTTGACTCTTCTCGGTATGCCCATGGACGCACAGGCGCTCATCATCATATCGTGCATCGTATCGTCGCTACTTATCACAAGTATCATCTCGATGGCTGTCGCTCGCCCGCTGAAGACATTGCTTGCCGCTTTGTCGCACGTATCGGCCGAGCCAAGCACGCTGACACCACCCAACCCTAATAGTTCGGTTGCGACGCACGACGGGCTCAAGCCTGCTCTCGAGCTTATTTACTCGCTCTCTACCAACAACCCTGGTATTGCAGAAGGTTCGTCAGCAATCGCAACATATATGCCTCAAGCCTTTGACCGTTTGGCAAGCGGAGTTGTATTTCTCGACGAAACAGGTCGGATAACCTATGCAAGCAAAGGAGTACCGATACGCCAAGACCAGCAAAACCAGCCGACCCTCGAGCTCTTGTTTGAAGGTAGTGATACGCTCGAGCATTGGATTGCGGATTGCACCGATGCGATCAATGCCACTCACATTTGGGAGCGGGTGCCAAATCGCATCATTGGCGAAGAGGGCAGGCGAGTATTCGACATTGTCGCTTCTTACCAAAAATCCAGCCCAGCCGCATTTGTCCTGATGCTATTTGACCGTAGCGCCAAATACCAGCCCGAGGACGATGATCTGGACTTCATCGCCTTTGCTGCTCATGAGTTGAGAGGGCCGATCACCGTTATTAGGGGCTACCTCGATGTGCTGTATACCGAGCTTCAATCAACGCTTAAAGATGATCAACACGAGTTGTTTGACCGACTATCTATCTCAGCCAATCGATTGAGCGGCTATATCAATAATATTCTCAATGTTTCGCGCTATGATCGCCGGCATTTCAACGTCCATATTGGCCAGGAATCTCTGGCGACGATCTATGATATCGTGCATGACGACATGGCTATGCGCGCGAATGCACAGCATCGACTTCTGGCGATCGACATCTCGCCCGATCTTCCGACCGTCGCCGCAGATCGCGGTAGCATAAGTGAAGTTTTCTCAAATCTGATTGACAACGCTATTAAATATTCGTTTGAAGGTGGTTCTGTCACAGTCAGCGCTCACCAGCAAGGCGACTTCGTCGAAGTCACGATCACCGACACAGGCATTGGTATCCCCGCTTCGGTGATGGGCAATCTATTTCACAAATTCTACCGCTCACATCGTTCGCGGGAGCTTGTATCGGGCACGGGCATCGGACTGTATCTCTGCAAAGCAATTATCGAATCACACGGTGGTACGATTGGCGTCCAAAGCCAAGAAGGCAAGGGCTCGACCTTTACGTTTACGCTGCCGATTTACGCTGCCGTGGCCGACAAACTACGCACCAGCGACAGCTCAACCAACCTGCTCAAATCCAATCAAGGCTGGATCAAGAATCATACGATGTTTAAAGGATGACCGTTAATGCATCAGGGTACAGGTAGTATTGATCAGAAATTTAGCAGGTAGCAGGTAGCAGACATTGAGGCCCGCACCAGCAGTGGCACTGGTAACCAGGCTGCGGGATAGATATGTCTGATACATGCTACCTGTGTCCTGATAAGTTTCTGTTACCTGAGACCTGAGACCCTGATAAATGCCTCTTCTTCCCACTAATGCTATACTGTAGGTATGCCTATCCACTCAATTCTTTGCATCGAGGACGATCGCTTCATCGGCGAAATGTACGTGCGAACCCTACGACGCGAGGGCTATGACGTCGACTGGGTCGTCGATGGCAATGATGGTCTCGTGGCTGCCCGTAACAAATCCTATGATCTATTGCTGATCGATATCATGCTGCCCGAGCGACGCGGCAATGATATCTTGAGCGCCCTTCGCAACGACCCCAAAAAACCTATCGCACATGCCCGTGTCATCATCATGACCAACTTTGATCAAGACGATGAATCGCGCACTGCGCTTGAGAACGACGCCGATGCGTATTTGATCAAGGCCGAGATCACTCCTCGAAAACTCCTCGAAGTGATCCGCCACTTCGACACACTACCAGCTCGGCAATAGACAACTCGACCCCTGTTTGCTATAATAACTTCCGTTCATGGTCTCATCGTCTAACGTGAAGAGCGCCAGCGGCGCTCTGCAAGGCCGGAAGCCGGCTGAGGTTTATCCTCACCGACTGAGGCGAGCCTATGAGCGATTGCAGAAGCAATCGACGAGTAGGTAGGACACCAGGTGAGAGCTGCCTGTGGCAGCTTGCAAGGAAACCTTCCGATGAAAGCTATGCTTTCAATCGCGAAGTTTCGGGCTCGCAGAATGTGAGCTCATCCTGGCAATCCGGGTGAGAACTGCCAGTGGCAGTTCGCAAGGGAACGTCACAAATGAACTTGGTTCATTTGACTGACTTCCGGGGTCGCCGAACGTGACCGATTCCCGCGGCGAATCGAACCTTATCAGGTATAATTCATAGTATGGTCTCATCGTCTAACGGTTAGGACNNTCGATTCCCGGTGAGATCACCAAAGTAAATCGCTCAGCCCTTCAGGGTTGGGCGTTTTACTTTTTGGCGAATTCATTCGCCGAATAGAACCCGCTGCGGTTTGATATTACCCGGCGAGTTGGCGAGCAACGGCGTAATATATGTATATTCCCGGTGAGATCACCACGCAAACACCCCTGTGGAAACAGGGGTGTTTACATGATGATAATTGAGTGGTGTCGTCGGAAGAAACAACAACGTAATATCCCTTTTAGTATTTTGCTCTCTCCTCCGAAAAATCTGCCTAAAAATTTTGCATTTATACACGATATATAATTTCATCACATCATTACACTTGTATCTCTGTCGACTTTTACGCATAATATATATCAAGATCCATAACCACTATCACAGATGGCTCTTAAGGGGTAATGTAGCATCAAACCATTTGTCCTGACTCGTTTTTGGCAGCGACGCCTCACAGAGGCGGTGATTGTCTTTTCTGGGTTCGTCCTAGTGCTTTATGTTTTGCAAATGCTGTTCGGACTCGGGACAAAGAACGCTAATATCATGGTGACGTATAGCGCAGCGCTATTGGCCGGGTGCGTGTTACTGATTGCAATCGTACTCTATTATTTTACCCCTCACAAGCTCCTCAGTCGTTCGGTTCACCTCAGCTTTCTCGTAACGCTTGCTCTATCGGCTGAGCTTATCATTGATAACGGGGGATTAGGCTCGCCGCTCAGTGTGTTTCTCGTTATCTTAGGCCTATTTTCTTGGGCGATAGGCACCTGGATGTTCGGTGCCGTGCTAGTAGTTGGTGTCGCCATTACTGTCTTTGCCAATCCCGAGTTGCGCATAGACGTAGCGACCATCGGTACATTTATAACTATTGTCATGGTGCCACTTCTCGCCAGCCTTGTGCTCTGGAGCCGTCAGCCTGCACCAAAAGATGAAGACAAAGACGAGCGAGCCTACCGAGAACTTGCAACTGAGCTCAGTCAAGTCGCCAGCAAGTCAGATGTGGTGATCAATGCGATTGATGACGGGGTAGTCGCGCTCGATCGTAACGGCAACATCGAGCTCATCAATCCTGCCGCACAACGTCTCGTTGGCTGGGCAAAACAAGACGCCATGGGACTCAATTACACCCTAGTCATCAAACTCATTGACGCCAAAGATCATGAAGCCGCTCAGGCACAAAACCCCATCCAGCAAGCGCTTGACACGAACGCTCAAGTCACAAGTGATAGCTTCATGATGGAGACAAGCGCTGGCAAAACATTTGCTGCCTCTGTCACCGTTTCACCAGTTGGTCCGTCGGGCGCTGGCGTGATCATCGTTTTTCGTGATGTCACAAAAGCTCGTGCCGAGGAACGCGAACAAGCCGAATTTATTAGTACCGCTAGTCACGAGATGCGAACACCAGTCGCTTCAATTGAAGGTTATCTTGGACTGGTCCTCAATCCCGCCACAGCCACTATCGATGATAAAGCGAGAGATTTTATCACCAAGGCCCATGCTTCTGCGAAGCACTTGGGCAACCTGTTCCAGGACCTGCTTGACATCTCTAAAGCAGATGATGGGCGCATCCAGTACGACCCTCGCCCCATCGATGTCTCTGGTGCTCTCGACGAAATTACTCAAGGCCTTGCTCTCAAGGCGCAAGAAAAAAACCTCCAGCTTATCTACGAACCCCATGCCGAGCGTAATCTCAAATCGAGCGAGCGTCGGCTCAGTCCGATATTTTACATCAATGTTGATCCTGATCATTTTCGTGAAATCGTCGATAATTTGATCGAAAATGCTATCAAATACACTCCCTCTGGTAATGTCAGTGTCAACCTTGTAGGAGACACCGAAAAAATCCAGATCAGCATCGTTGACACCGGTATCGGTATTCCCAAGGAAGATATTCCTCATCTGTTCCAAAAATTCTACCGCATCGACAATTCTGACACGCGAGAAATTGGAGGAACGGGCCTTGGGCTCTACCTCTGCCGCAAACTCACTGAACAGATGGGCGGCACTATTTGGGTCGAAAGTACTTACCAAAAAGGCAGTACGTTCTATATCGAGTTTCCGCGCATCTCCAACGAAGAAGCAGCTCGCCTCAAAGAGGAACTTACCACTGTCACGCCCCAGCCCCTCACTCCAGATAGCCTCATACCCTCTGGAAAACCTACTGATATCTCACCGCCAGCATTACCAACCAACCCGGTAACCCCACTTCAGGTGTCAACTGTTGATTTTCCAACGACATCATCCGCCCAAGCAGCGGCACCGGCAGTCGTCGCTCCCCCCATCCAGACAGCCCCTCCTCATGAGCCGGTTTTTATACCTCAACCCGCCTCGATCCGCCCCAACACACCGCTCAACTCAATCGAAAACAATCCCGAACAGTATCTCCAGCCTCGAAATCAATAAATAAACCACAAGGGGTATGGATTTTTTTTCAAAGGTTTCGTACAATAGGGGTAGTATGACCAAGATTTTACTTGTCGAAGATGACAAAAGCCTGCGCGAGATATACGGTGTTCGTCTCTATGCAGAAGGATATGATATTGTATCAGCTGGCGATGGCGAAGAAGCACTTGCCATGGCCATCAAAGAGCGCCCTCAGTTGATTCTCAGCGACGTGATGATGCCAAAGATCAGCGGTTTTGATATGCTCGATATCTTGCGCAGCACAACTGAAACCAAAGATATAAAAGTCATCATGATGACCGCTCTATCGAGTGAGGATCAGCGCGCTCGTGGCGTATCGCTTGGTGCCGATAGATATCTTGTCAAATCTCAAGTCGGCATCGAGGATGTTGTCGCTACGGTACATGAAGTACTAGGAGATAAAGCCACAACCGCAGCAGCCCAGCCCGCACCCGCGCCAGTGCCTGTAGCAGCAGCTACACCAGTACCGCCAGCCTCAAATGCTCCGGTCACCATGCCCACACCGACCGCTCCTTTCACGACACCCCGTCCTGCTAATCTAGGTGATCGCGTGATACAGCCTCTGACCAACAACACTGCCAACAATCCCAATGTCGCAGGCCAAATGGCCGACGAGCTCAATTCGCCCGCTGCCGCAACACCCTTAAACACCCCAGCACCACCGACGGCATCGGCGCCATCGACTCCGTCACCAGCACCTGCCACACCCGCGCCAGCTCCGACTAATCAAACAGTCGTGGCACCACCGACCCCACAATAAACTATGTTATACTAATGGCTACATGCCAGATGATCATACTCAGCGTCTCAACAAATACCTCGCACTTGTTCGGGGTATTTCTCGACGCGAAGCCGACGACCTCATCGCTGGGGGTCGTATCATGGTCAATGATACATCCGCTACGCTCGGTGCACGTATCGGACCGGATGACCAAATTTCTCTAGACGGACACCTCCTAGCTCGTAGTCCTATTCCTCCTATCTATCTCTTGTTTCATAAACCAGTTGGCTATGTGTGCTCGCGCCGCCAACAAGGCGCCACCCCGACAATCTACGCGCTCATCCCAGAGCAGTACCACCACCTCAAGCCCGTCGGTCGCCTTGACCGCGATAGCTCTGGGCTCATCCTCCTCACTAACGATGGCGATTTCGCTCACACCATGACACATCCGTCCTATCACAAGACCAAGATATATCGCGTCACCCTCGACCGGCCGCTTGCGCCGCTCCATCAGCAGATGATCGCGGATTTCGGAGTAATACTCGAAGACGGCAAAAGCCAGTTTGGTGTCAGTAGGGTAGAGGATGCCCCTCATACCTACGAAATCACCATGCATGAGGGCCGCAACCGCCAAATCCGCCGCACCTTCACCGCTCTTGGCTATACCGTCACCCAGCTTCATCGCACTCACTTTGGGCGTTTTGCGATCGCGAATATTAAACAAGGTGCATATCAACTATTTGATATGCACCCCAGCACAAGACAATGACAATCAACTATCGCCAAGTATCTCGATCACTTAAGCAAACTCACTTATAAATCCACAGTATTTTATTTTTGTCAAGCCTCTGTTGTCGTTATGCTTGAAAAAATATCCTACCTCTGTTATAATTATCCCTACTATGACTTCGAAATTACCGACAGTTGCGATCATCGGGCGGGCAAATGCGGGCAAAAGCTCGCTTTTTAACCGTATGGTGCGCTCGCAGCAGGCCATCGTCGCTCGCGAAGCCGGCACGACACGCGACAACGTCATCGGCAGGGTGAGCTACAAGCCGCGCTATCACTTGAGCAATACGCGGGTGGCAGCGAGCGGGGCAGGTCACGTTCCGCGACCCTACGAGTCAGCCAGTGAAGTACAACTTCACGGTGACACCGTCTTGCGAAGCGCTGACAAGCGCTTCTCACCCGCTTTTGACAAAATCTCTGATTTTTCAAAAGAAGAGGCGGACTCGCTGACAGGACCCGTGTCGAGCGACCGACATCGTGAGGCCCGGGATGGCGAAATATACGACGAGAGCGGCGCTCAAACACAAAACCACGAATTTTGGCTTGTCGATACCGCTGGCCTCAAAGACCCCGCCGATGAGTTCGAAGCCTCTATCCAAGACCAGATCACCGAAGCCGCCGAAGCCGCCGACGTCATCATCGTGGTCGTCGACACTACCGAGTACCCGAGCGACGAAGACCGCACTGTCGCCAAAAAAGCCCTCCGTAGCAAAAAACCAGTCATCCTCGTTACCAACAAAGCCGACTTACGCACGGCCTTGCCAGATGACGAATTCCGCCGTCTCGGCATCCGTACTATCATCCGCACCAGTGCTGAGCACAATTCTGGCATCACCGACGTGCTCGACGCTATCGCAGCCGAGATACCCGCTCGTTCTGAGAATACGCCTGATGACATACTGCGCATCGCACTCATCGGCCGGCCAAACGTCGGCAAAAGCCACTTGTTCAATACCCTCGCCGGCAAACAGCAAGCCATCGTCGCCAATGTCGCTGGTACCACTCGTGACCTCAATCGCATCGCACTCCGCTATCAGTCCCGAGACATCGAGCTCATCGACACTGCGGGTATTCGCCGACAGGGCAAACAAGAGGTAGGTATCGAGAAATTTTCAGTCCTCCGCACACTCCAAGCTATCGAGCAAGCTGACATCTGCTTTCTACTGATGGACGTGGGCGAACTCAGCACCGCTCTCGACCAACGCCTCGCCGGTATGATTAGCGACGCGGGCAAAGGGCTCGTGCTGGTCGTGAGCAAATGGGATTCAGTGGCAAGTATCTCTGGTCAGGACTCAGATGATTTGCGCTCGGATGAGGTTATCGATCAAGGCAACGCTGCGAAACGCAAGCCAGACGTAGTCGTAGCTACTTCTGGCGCGGATCGTAAGGCGTTAACGAAGAGCGATAAGATCAGACGAGGCAGAGCGATGAAGGCTGGCCAGGGATACTTGCCAGGCAAAGACGCCTATACTCGCGACGCACTAGCATCTCAAATCTCCCGCGCCTTTGACTTCACCCCTTGGGCGCCACTAATTTTTACTAGCTCCGTAACTGGGCAAAATGTCACCAAATTGTTTGACCTCGCGTGTGATATCGACACCCGCCGCCGTCAGCCTACCAAGACTCGCGTTCTCAACGATCTCTTACAGGCGGCCGTCCAGAAACACCCGCCAGCCGGCCTCAAAAACACTCATCCGAAGCTTCGCTACATCGTGCAGACCGACACTTCGCCCCCGTGGTTTGTGATTCATGGCAGCAACCTCAAATTTGTCCACTGGAGCTACAAACGCTACCTCGAGCGCACGTTGCGCGAGACCTACAACTACGCCGGCACCCCGATCAAATTTAGCTTCATCGACGAAAAACAAGTCAAATCCAACAAAGCCCGCATCGCCGCGGGCAAAGAACCAGTCACCAAAGCCTACAAGAAAGCAAAAGAGGCCGAAAAAAATACTCCGAGATAGAACTAACCCCGGGCTTTCGCCCGGGGTTAGTCCATCTACCACTACCGACGATCCTCAGTCGTCGTCCACGCACATGGCAGCCCACTCGCGTAACTGCGCGTACTCGTCCTCCAGGTACGCCTGGACCTCTGCGCGTGCTGCGGTGTCGATCTTTGTGATCTGGGTCATCTGAGTGTCCTTCCTGAACTCGTTGTGGTGGATGGACCTATTTGCTATATTAGCATAAATTGTAAAAAACGTCAATGTTTTGTGTGGTATACTATCTGTATGAAACTTATCATTGGTCTCGGCAATCCAGAATCGCGCTTTACTGGCACGCGCCATAATGTTGGCTATAGCGCGGTCGAGCAGTTTGCGACAGATCAGGGCGGAGCGTTCAAAAACACGGCTAAGTTCAAAGCCCACGTCGCAGAGCTATCGGTTGACAGCACCAAGGTGATCATTGCACGACCCACAACCTATTACAACGTATCCGGCGAGTCCGTGCGGCTACTAGCAGATTTTTACAAAATCGAACCCCGAGATATCCTAATCGTCCACGACGAGATGATGCTTCCTATCGGCACCCTGCGCGCTCGACAGGGCGGGGGAGATGCAGGCAACAATGGTATCAAATCGATTACTTCCCACATGGGACCGGACACAGCCAGACTCCGCGTTGGCATCTGGAGTGAGCTTCGTGACCAGATAGACGACGCAGACTACGTGTTAGGCAAATTCACGGCCGACGAGCGAGCAATCCTCGCACGCCTACAGCCCGTGATCGATCAGCAAATCATAAAATTCATCACTGGCGACCTCGCGGTTACCACACACAAAGATCAGTGATCAATATGAGCTTGGTCAATAGAATGCGCAGCATCGCTATGCTCGTGCGGCAAAATATTTGCCACAGTTATGATAACCAGCACACCGATAAGTAGCATAAACGCCTGTTTAGTCCCCTCGTGCTGTGGTTTTTCGTGTATATCAGGTATGAGGTCACTGGCAGCCACATAGATGAAAAATCCTGCCGCAACAGCTAGCAGTGGCGCTGTATCGAACTGAGTCTCATGACCTAGCCAATAGGTTATCATCGCGGTCACGATCGTCGCGACTGCACTCACTAGATTGACAAGTACTACCTTGCCACGGCGCATACCTTTGCCAAGAAGTATACCAAAATCCCCGATCTCCTGCGGTATCTCATGTGCCGCTACTGCGAGGCTCATCGTGATCCCTGCTGCAGGGTTCGTCAGAAACGCTGCACCGATCGCAACGCCATCGATAGCATTATGCATCGTGTCGCCGATGACGACCAGATACGTATGTGCTCGGTCGCGTCCTCCATGGATATCATCATGATGGTGATGATGAAACCATCTGACCATTCGCTCTAGCACGAAAAAGAGTAAAAACCCAGCCAGCGCCCACGGCAAAATAGTATGCGGTTCGCGCCCATCGAGCGCCTCAGGGAGGGTACTAATAAATGCTGTCGCGATCAGCGTCCCAGCGCCAAAGGGCAGGGCATACGTTATAATGCGCTCTCTGAGTTGTGACGCCCGAAGCAACACTATACCGCCGATAAGCGATACAACGCTGCCGACCATCGACCAAAACAATACTTGTAGAAAATCCATATGTGCTCTAGTGTAGCCAAGTCATCAGCCAATTGCAATGCGCCTACGTAGCTACGAAAACCGGCAAAGCATGAGTCAACATCAAATTTCCAATCAAAAAGCGCTAGGTAAGGGTGGGCATCACCTAGCGCTATTTGACCCTTCAACCCACCCGGGCATCCTCTAGCGAAGCGTCATGACCAAAACTCCATAAGGTATGCGCCTGGATATTGCTATCCAATACTTGATACTCACTAAACGAGGTCCGCCTTAGAAAAAAGGGTTAGTTAAAGGGGTTAGTATGCGCACAGTGCTGGCTTTAGAAATAATTTCTGGTGGGCCGAACGGTGGAGGGTAGATTACCGCGAGGCACACTATGCGCAACTTAACTTTATCCAGTGTCCCCGAGGGGAAACTGAGTTAAAATAGGGGGTATAAGGTGCTTGAAGAGTCTCTCAACTCAACAATCATGTACCATATTAGCACACAACTAGCTTTATGTCAATACTTTTTGTAATATATTATTATGAATATCAATACTCTCCTCCCAGATCAGCACAAATACCTCCAGATCATCACTGATATTGCTAATGCTCCCAAAAAGTTATATTGCATGGGTGAGCTGCCAACGACACGCCGCCCGACGATCGCGATTGTCGGCTCGCGCAAGCCCACGAGATACGGCATAGAGGTGACCCAGCGTCTCAGTCAGGATCTGGCTAGACGTGGTATTGTCATCGTGAGCGGCCTCGCCCTAGGTATCGACGGCATCGCTCATCGTGCCGCTCTCGAGGCGGGCGGCACGACCCTCGCTGTCCTCGCAAATGGCTTGCCCGATATTGCGCCGCGTACCCATCGCCAGCTTGCTCAGGATATTATCGCGTGCGGCGGAGCAATTTTGTCCGAAATGGAGACCGACAGTGTCGTCTATCGGGCAAGTTTTCTGCAGCGCAATCGCATCGTCAGCGGGCTTAGCGATGCCGTCCTCATCACCGAAGCATCAGAGAGAAGCGGTACACTGAATACGGCAGCTCATGCGCTCGAGCAAAACAAAGAAGTCTTCGTCGTGCCAGGCAATATCACCAGTCCATTGTCGGCCGGCTGCAACAAACTCCTCAAACAAGGTGCGCACCCCGCCACATGCGCCGAGGATATCCTCGAGATTATCGCACCGCACTTGCTCCAGCCGCAGGCAATATTACCGCTGGGCGCCAATCAACTCGAGTCAGCTATTATCTCGCAGTTGCAGGCAGGTATGCGCGACGGCGACCAGATTCGACAACAAGTCGGTGTCGATGCAAGCGAGTTTAGTATCGCGCTCACGATGCTCGAGCTCGCAGGCACCATCCGCCCACTCGGAGCAAACCAGTGGACGTTATGCTAGCAAATCGTCTCGTCAACCAGCCTAATATCCTCAAATTCCACCCTCCTCAGTCCCGCTCATTGTTATCCCAAAACTGTATACTCAAACCTGACGATCGTCAGGTTTGAGTATACAGTTTGATGCAGCGGTAGAGGGGATTGTCTGTTTAGCTTTACAAATTCTAGCGTCTGTCGTAACATAAGCAACTGTTGTTTTGTCGCGTCGCGTATAATATGTAGTAGACATATCGCTTATGAAAAATTTAGTCATCGTTGAGTCACCAGCCAAAGCCAAAACTATCGAGAAATATCTCGGCAGTGATTTCAAGGTACTCTCGAGCATCGGTCACATCCGTTCTATCGCCAAAAAAACCAAAGATGGCACGCCGCCGATCGATATCGCGCAAAACTTTGCAACTGTCTACGAAATCGACCCAGAAAAGAAAAAAATAATCGCCGAACTCCGAAAAGCCGTCAAAGCCGCCCAGACTGTCTGGCTCGCGACTGATGAAGACCGCGAAGGAGAAGCAATCGCTTGGCATCTCTGCGAGGTGCTGAAGCTTGACCCTAGCAAAACCAATCGCATCGTCTTTCACGAGATCACCAAATCGGCCATTGAAGCAGCGATCAAAAACCCCCGTACCGTCGACATGAGTCTCGTGCGCGCTCAACAGGCCCGTCAAATCCTCGACCGCATCGTGGGATTTGAGCTCAGCCCTGTCGTCTGGCAAAAAGTCCCAGGCGGCAAATCAGCCGGCCGCGTACAGAGCCCCGCCGTACGCCTGCTCGTAGAGCGAGAGCGCGAGGTCGAAAACTTTGAGAGCACGTACCAGTTCAAGATCACCGCTCTTTTCTTAAAAGATGGCGATGAGATCAAAGCTGAGTTTCCGCAGCGTTTCGACACCGAGGAGCAAGCGCGGGTTTTTCTCGAGTCACTCCACGGCGCTACATACACTGTCGCCAACGTCACAACTAGCCCTGGGACACGCAGCCCGAGTGCGCCTTTTACCACCAGCACCCTCCAGCAGGAAGCCAATGCCAAGCTCGGCATGAGCTCCAAATCTACCATGGCTAGCGCCCAGCGCCTCTATCAGGATGGCAAAATCACTTACATGCGTACTGATAGCGTCAGCCTATCAAGCCAAGCCATCGCCGCCGCCACTGATTACATCAAGCAGCTCTATGGCGCCGAATATTCCACCGTTCGTACATACAAAACCAAGTCGGCTGGCGCTCAGGAAGCTCACGAAGCTATCCGACCGACTGATATGACACGCGAGACCGCTAGCGACAACGAATACGACCAAAAACTCTACGATCTCATCCGTCGCCGCACACTTGCCAGCCAGATGGCGCAAGCCAAACTCGAAAAAACGACTATTACGATCCGCCTTGATGCAGCGCGGGTGACGCGAGGCGGGCTGGATGCAAGCGACCAGTACGTATTTGAGGCCAAAGGCGAAGTGGTAGTGTTTGACGGCTTCCTCCGCGTCTATGGCGGTAAGCGAGCAGACGGCTTATTGCCAAGCGTGAGCGCAGGCGACGAATTGTCCCTCCATGATGCCGAGGCGCGGCAAGTATTTGCCAAGCCACCGGCTCGCTATACAGAGGGAAGCTTGGTCAAAAAGCTTGAAGACCTCGGTATTGGTCGACCATCGACTTACGCGACCATCATCAACACCGTTCAAGTCCGCGGATATGCCGAGCGCGGCGAAGGCGAGGGAACACCGCGCGATAATATCGTACTCAGCTACAATGGCGAATCAGTCACGCGCGATGTCGTGCAAGAAAACACTGGCGCCACCCGCGGCAAACTCGTACCGACATCGAGCGGGCGATTGATCGCTGACTTTCTTAGCAATCATTTTGACCAGATTGTGGACTATGGATTTACCGCCAATGTCGAGCAGCAGTTCGATGAGATCGCCCGTGATCAGCTCGACCGCAATACCATGCTGATGGATTTTTATACGCCATTTCATAATCTCATCGAAAACTCAGGCAGCATCAGCCGCAGCGACGTCGCCCAGGCGCGCGAGCTTGGTATCGACCCCGCGTCTGGCAAGCCAGTCTATGCCCGAATTGGACGCTATGGCCCCATGCTACAGCTCGGCTCCCAGGAAGACAAGACTAATAAGCCTCAGTTCGCTCCCATGCCGCGCGGCAAACAAGTTGAGACGATCACGCTCGCAGAAGCTTTGCCCGCCTTTGAACTCCCTCGTGTCGTTGGTCAGACAGATGACGGCCAAGATATTCGCGCCAATGTCGGTCGCTTCGGCCCGTATATCCAGATTGGCAAACTATTTGTCAGCATCAAAGACCTCGATCCGTACACGATCACGCTTGATCAAGCGCGGGAACTCTATGCCGACAAACTAAAAAGCGAAGCCGAAAAAAACATCGCTGACTTTGGTGACGGTATTCGCATCCTCAACGGTCGCTTCGGCCCGTACATCACCGACGGCAAAAAAAACGCCAAAATCCCCAAAACCACCGAGCCGCAATCAATTACTCATACTGAAGCCAAAGAACTCCTCGCCGCAGCCCCCACGGGCAAAAAGCGCCGCTTCCGGCGGAAATAGCAACCTACATTATTTCACCAATAAAGCGTTGAGCGGTAGGATGGTAAATGAATGGGTTTTTGAAGTGGGCAGATTTTTTGGCATAAGCATATTTTGTTCGAATAGGTTTTTCAGCGCAATACTAGACAAAATAGTAAAGATAGCCCTATAGAGGTTGTAATCGGGCTTACACATATTATCATATTTACGGCTTTTGACTGTCTATATACCTATCATAAGGTGTTTTGTTGACAGCTACAAGATAGAGGTCACTAGTGGTCCGTAAGTTATATCTTTTAGTCTCATACTCTTTGTTGCTCATATAGATAATTGGCAATTCATTACCGGTATGCTGATTCTTGAGTATATAGTCCGTATAGCCTGATTCTTCGGCGTGAGACTCTGATGGACTATTTGTTTGTACATATTGCGTAAACACAGACGAAAGTTTATCCGGCGCGATATTAGTAGTATAGTAGTACAACTCATTGGCAGATCGTGGACAATACACCACCCATGGACAGCCAGGATCATAGTCTCGCCCCACAAAGGTAAAGCCGCGAGCAAGTGGGCGATCGTGGTAGGTTAGCCAGGCGTTATAGGCAAATCCAACTATAGCAATGACTATGATGATTAATAGGAATAAAATTGTTCGTTTGTGAGTTACGTAATAATGCTTGAGAGGAGTGTTTATGGTTGCTTTTTTTGTTGGTTTATTCATAACCATATTCTAATTAAAAGTTTTGTTAAGCGCAATGAACGTATAAAACTCAAAACCTCTGCAACATTCCAGCCGGTGTCCGCATCTGTATACCTAAGTGTACACGTTCGTTGTTGTAGTAGTCTAGATAGCGAGAGAGGCTCTCTCGTTGGCGGGAGAGCGGAACGCTCGCCCGCCAGTAGTAACCAATACATTCTGTTTGTACTGTCCGGTTAAACCGTTCAATGTGGGCATTGTCGTTGGGGCGTCCTAGTCTTGTATGGCGTATGGTGATACCGCTTCGCTTCAAGGTGCTCTCTAGAGTACCGTCCATACTCTGGACCATTGTCAGCTTGCACCATAGAGATAGTAAACCTCCAGGACTGCTGCGCTGCGAGTACTGCTTGAGCTGAGAGCCCTTGCCTCAGCTTGGTGGCGAGCGTGATATACGTCATCCTTGTACAGACGTCAATGACTGTATAGTAATACAGCCGCTTCCCACTGTAGGGGTCACAATGATGGATAGTATCAGTTTGTACGAGTTCTCCCGGCTGAGTGGGCAGTGGACGCTTGGGGTTGTCTGGCCGGAGTCGCTTCTTTCGAGCACCGTCAAAGCAGTGATGACGCCGGAGGACACGACGGACACTGCTGAGACTTACTGCTAAGCCCAGTACAGTTGTGACGTGATGCCAAACCACCTCAGCGCAGCGCTGTAGTGCATCTCGTACTGCCAGTACTTGTCGGACAGTCTCTTCGGTCAGTGTCCATGGATGATAGTGTGGTCTGGAGGAGGCGGTGGGGATACGCCATGAACAACGTGAGAGATGATTACGTTGGCTATAGGCTCGCCCTGGGCGGTTAGGGTTATCCTGCTGCCAGTGTTGGTTAATGAACTGCCACTTGCGATACCAGCGCCAAATAGTAGAGCGATGCACCCCACACTTGTTAGCTACAACATGAGTAGATAAACCCTCTTCAATGAGCAAGCGTAATGCGATTGCTCTCGCTTTGGGGAGGTTAGGGTTGGTAGAATAGGCCATAGTAGGCTCCTTTCTGTTAGATGTAGTGATCTTTACAGTTTAGGACGCCTACTTTTGGGTTGCAAAGGTAGTGGGTTGATACGAATGAATAGACAGAAGAAAGATTGTATGTTAAATTAGTAAAGTTTTGCCGCACCCCACCCGCAACCCCCAAC
>DDER01000029.1 GCA_002336735.1 Candidatus Saccharibacteria bacterium UBA1949
CCCACATCCCACCCCCAACCCTTCCACCCTGGGTCTCAAAACAACCTAAAAGAGACATCAGCATCCTCGTTTGGTTAAATAGGTTTTGGTAACAAAATCTAAACAAGGAGAGATGTGATGTCTCATCATCATTTTACACTGGATGAACGTTTGTTTATTCAAGTCAGCAAAGAGTTTCGTATGAGCCACCGTGAGATAGCTCGCCAGTTGGGTGTTTCACATACCGCTATTAACTATGAAGTCAGACAGAAGTCTTTTGTGATTGCATATGCTGCAACCTCGCGCGTCAACAAGCCGCGGATTCTTGAACTTGATCTACGGTCTCGGCGGGGTCGTGGCGAAGTACCCGACAAGCTAGGCGCTCACAAACGCTGGCAGGAGCGATTGAAACGGTTTGCTAATGGTCAACCTGTCTACGATGCAAACGCTGCTCACAGGCTGTATTTAGAGAATAGGTATAGGGCGAGCCAGGGTAATGTGAAGCTTGTAGACGGGAATAGGCTGGCTGAGCAGATAAAGGCTAGGCTGCTCAGTAAACAGCGAGATTCACCAGAGCAGATCGCCGCCAATCTCGCCAAGGTTGGCGAACATATCTCAGCGCAAACTATCTACAATTGGATACATCGTAGCCTAGACAGAAAGGAACTAGAGAAGGGATTGCGCCGACGAGGCAAGCGCTACCGCTACACCAAGGACGTGGCGGCGGAGTGGAACAAAACCAAGGATAAGCGTAGTATCCATACGCGCCCCAATGAAGTGGAAGCCCTTGTTCGCTACGGCAATCTGGAGGGTGATACAATCTTTGGGAAAGATACGAAAGATCGTATCCTCACCCATCTCGATCGTCGCACCGGTGTTGTCTCACTGTCTCTCGTGCTGGGGTATGACTCGCACAAGATACACCTACAAACCACCAAAGATATCCATAGAGTGTTCGGCAGCAGCACGCACACCATCACCTACGACAATGGAAGTGAATTTGCAGCCTGGAAGCTGACTGAAGCGAGGCTCCAAAGCACGGGTATAGCTACCAAGATTTACTTTGCAGATCCGTACCGCTCAAGCCAGCGAGGCAGAAATGAGAACGTCAATGGTCTTGTAAGAGATTATTTCCCTAAAGGCACAGACTTCAAACTGCTTACCTTGCGACAGGTACAAGACGTTGAGTATATTCTTAACAAAAGATCGAGAAAACGCTACAATTGGAGAAACCCGTTTGAAGAACGAGCGCAAGTTATGGGTATGGTTGGTGGAAAGGTTGGGGGTGGAGTTTAGGTTTGTCTTCACCTCAAATGGACAGTGNNGAAAGGTTGGGGGTGGAGTTTAGGTACGACACGGCCAATACTACAGCAGGGATTCGACGTATCATGATTGATATTTCATAGTTGATAGTCCACCTGCACGCCGATTAAAAGATTACGATTAAACATAAGTATGACAAACAATTCTTTACGTTTTGTAAACCATACTTTATAATAATTTATTATGACAGAAATACTTCCAGTATCCGCCAAAGAAGCGATAAGTAAACGATATGCTGAACTCGAGAGAGTCGACACCGTCGTGCAAACCATTATGGAACGAGGTTTGTCGCTGAACTCTCAACAATATAGTACCGCAGAGGAAGCGAGGACGGCCGTCCAGGTATTTAAAGGAGAAATAAGCTCATTGATGAACGCTACTCCTGAACTTTCAAAGATTGCTTTGACGGCGCGTGGGTCTGGCGTATGGACCCCAAACCTTGTCGCCGGCCACGAAGAAGATGGCAGCGGCATGACTGTGCAGTACCATCCAGAAGAACCAATAGCATACCCAGTAGATGGCTCGTTCGTAAAAGGTGTATTGGATAATATTTATGTCTATACTACGACACATCCAGATGGACGCTATAGCATATCATCTCAACTGTGCCTCACTCGCTCTCCAGCAACAGTATCACTACGAGGGCACAGCCCTCTTATGCCAGAAACTCAGATAGGTATCACAACCCAGACACGTGTCATGATGGACGGGACCACAGATGTGCGCGTCGAAGAATACTATCGAGCCCGCCATCGACGTGAAGCGATTGGTCGTCGAGCACAACTAGGGGACAAACTATTAAGCAATGCTCTCACAAACCTAGATCGGGCATTGATGCACGAAAACCCTGATGACTATGCAACTCTTAAAAGCATTGCTCTATTAAGAGATACGGACACGCTTCTTCATAACAGTCGGGCTTCTCGTGACGTTGTCGCCGAGATTCTGACTGGTATTATCGGTGAGGGATCAACCCTACGTATTACGCATCGGCAAGCCCCTGAGGTAGCTGGGCAATTCATACGAATCATGCCTGACGATCCCATGACTGATACTGAAAAAATGACAATGGTGATGTCAGTGCACAAAGATGATGATACTGCCGCGTTCGAGTGCGTACCACTCCAGGATTTGACTGAGTTTAACTTTTGATCATCGACGACGGAGAATATCACTAGCTTGCTATCGAGAAATATGCTAGAATTAGTCCTAAGTGCTGTTTTCTATGGCAAAAAATGATTAATCTAATAACGCCACCCATGCAAAGGAACTATTGAGCTCATGGCAAATCCCCAAACTATTGCGCTAAAAGATTTTAGAAATGTTGGCATCATCGCGCATATTGATGCTGGCAAGACAACTACTACCGAAGGCATTCTCTACCGTACGGGTATCAATCACAAGATTGGCGAAGTGCGAGGTGATGGAGATGGCGCTACGACCGACTGGATGGCTCAGGAGAAAGAACGGGGGATCACCATTACCTCAGCTGCTGTGACATGTTTTTGGAAAGGCTGCAAGATTAATATCATCGACACCCCAGGTCATATTGATTTCACCGCAGAAGTAGAGCGTAGTCTCCGCGTACTTGATGGCGCAGTGACGGTGTTTGATGGCAAGATGGGCGTCGAAGCACAGAGCGAAACTGTTTGGCGCCAGGCCAACAAATATGGCGTGCCGCGCATCTGTTTCATCAATAAGATCAACCAAACGGGTGGTGATTTCTACAAGTCTCTCGAGTCGATCCACAGTCGGCTTAGCCGCAACGCATTTCCTATTCATTTGCCAATTGGATTTGAAAAAGATATCAATGGTGTCGTCGACTTGATCGATATGAAGGCATACACCTATAGTGATTATGCCGACCACGAGCTAGTCCAGGGTGAAATACCTGCTGATATGCTCGAAAAAGCCAAAAACGCGCGCAGTCTGCTTGTCGAAAACGCCGTCGAAGCTGACGACGAACTGATGATGAAGTTTTTTGATGAAGGCGAAGAAGCGATCACTATCGATGAGCTCAGAGGCGCACTACGCAAGCGTGTCTTGGCTGGCGATTTCTATCTTGTCACGGGCGGCGATGGCCGCGGTGTGATCGTCGAAAAAGTTCTCGATCTGATCGCTGATTATCTGCCAAGTCCCCTCGATATTGATGCTATTTGGGGCAAAAATCCAAAAACAGGCGACGAAACAAGCCGCAAACCATCCGATACCGAGCCTATGGCAGCTCTCGCATTTAAGCTTGCGACCGACCCATTTGTCGGCAAACTGATCTTTGTGCGCGTGTATTCTGGCGTCCTCAAGGCTGGTAGCTATGTGCTCAATACGACAACGGGCGAAAAAGAGCGCGTCGGCCGCATCGTGCGTATGCATGCTGATAAGCGCGAAGATATCGATATGGTCAGTGCGGGTGATATTGCCGCTGTGGTCGGCCTCAAGGGGACATTTACTGGTCACACGCTCACCGATGTGGCGCACCCAATCGCGCTCGAATCAATCACATTTCCAGAACCACCTGTCTCGATAGCTGTAGAGCCGAAGTCAAAAGCCGATCAAGAAAAAATGGGCATCGCACTCCAACGTCTCGCCGAGGAAGACCCAACGTTTCGCGTCCACACTGACGACGAGACTGGCCAAACTATCATGAGCGGCATGGGCGAGCTTCATCTTGATATTTTGATTGACCGCATGAAGCGAGAATTTAGCGTCGAAGCAAACGTCGGCGAGCCGCAAGTTGCGTTTCGCGAGACGATTCGCGGCATGGCAGAAGTCCAGGGCAAGCACGCCAAGCAATCAGGCGGCCGCGGACAGTATGGAGACGTTTGGATCCGATTTGAGCCAAATGAACAAGGCAAAGGCTTTGAGTTCGTCGATGAAATCAAAGGTGGCGTGGTACCACAAGAATACCGCCCTGCTGTCATGAAAGGCATCCGCGATACACTTACTGGCGGCGTAATCGCTGGCTACCCTGTCGTTGATGTCAGGGCGACTCTCTACGATGGTACGTATCACGATGTTGACTCGAGTGAGCTTGCCTTTAACCTCGCTGGAGCACTCGCAACTCGCGATGGCATCAAGCAGGCCAAACCTGTTATTCTGGAGCCTGTCATGCACGTCGAAGTCACCACTCCAGAGGAATTTATGGGCGACGTCATCGGCGATCTCAACGGACGCCGCGGCCGTATCGAAGCCATGGAAGACCTGATGGGTGGCGCCAAGCTTGTCAAAGCTATCGTGCCGCTCGCCAATATGTTTGGCTACACCGGTGATATCCGATCGATGTCACAGGGCCGTGCTGCATCTACGATGGAACTGGCGCATTACGAAGAAGTTCCGCCAAACGTTGCGCAGGAAATCATCGAAAAACGTTCGAAATAAGGATACTATTGAGCTACGTGTTGTCCAGCGATGGGCGAACGGCACTACCATCGCGTTAGGTTTCTGGTATACTAGGGCTATCCCGCATTCAGGACGTACCTTAGGAGAAGTAGGATGAATTATCTCGACATGTGGTGGCCGTCCATGGCGATTCTCACAGCAAGTCTTGCGGCGGTGGTCATAGTAGTGGCGCGATTGCTCGTAGTATCTCGCAGTGCCGCTCGCACATTTGGCTACGAAGCACATCGAAAGGTGCGCCTACGCCAACAGCGACTTGAAGATGTGGTAGCAGGCCTGGTTGGTGTCATCGTCGCATGTTGCGTGCTGATGATGATCCAATGGTTGCCGCGATACATGCATCAGGTGGTCGGAACGCTTGCTCTCGGTTTTGGCTTTATCTCAGCACTGACCGTGACGTTTATGGTCATATTTCGGCGCCGCTAAATCCGCTCCAGTCGTCCCCCATACTGCCTACTTACAGATGGGGGACAATCATGTCAGACAGAAATCTCCATGCTATAATAAGCTTATGAAAATCATACGCGAAATCAATGACGAACTCATTGTTGAAGACAAAGAAACAACCGCAATTACTATCGGAATACTCATGATAATCTTTGGATTTATCGGTGTACTTATGGGGTTTGGCGTCGAGCTATTCGGGCCAACAATCGTCAGCAATCTTTTCTGTATTCCGACTATTGTGTTCGGCGCGTGGATGATATTTGCCGCCAAGCAACACAGAGTCACATTTAAGCGTGGTGGTCAAACGTCTATCGAACAAAAGCGAATGCTACTTGGTAAGAATGAGGAAGTTGTGATTACCACGAGTGACATTCGTGAAGTTTCATTTGCGGGCGGAGAGACAACGGCGCATACTGCTGATGGGCACTACCACAAATCCGATGACGGTGCCGTGACACTCCATCTTGGAGATGGCGCGTTTTTTGAGATTGGAGGCAAACTATTTGGCGGAACACTGTCTTTGCTTGGTAAAAGTATAACAGTGAGGGTCAACACCGGCGTCGCTGCTAGTGAAGGCGGTATCATAGCGAATTTCCTCAATGTTCCACTTCGATCCGAGCCGGCAACTGCTTTGGCGCCATCGACTAGTTCATCTGCCCCGTCACCTCGCGAGCCTCGACTGGTCGAGCCGCTTCAGCCTGTCGCGCCCACAACTGCATCTCCAGTCGAGATAACCCCTCTCGCTGCTTCTATGACACCGCCGACAATCACTGCTCCGCCCGAGGCGCTTAGCCCATCACCAACATCTATCTCACCACCAACTCCAGCAAGTGTGCCTCTCGTTACCCCTCCCAGTCCACCGCCTCAACCATCTATCGATGAGATACAGGCCTCAGCCGAACAGGTGGCTTCATCTGTCGATCAAGCTATGGCACGTCAACTTGGTGAACAGTTGCCAATTCGTCAAACCGACATTACTCCATCTGAGCTTGCCGAAGAACGAGCAGAGGAAGCGTCGGAAATTCAAGCAGCTGCGGATGCGATGCCCGCTCCTCAGGCACCAGACAAGCCATTTATTTACGCGACCGCACCTCCAGCTCCAGCTCAGACAGTTCAGAATCCTAAGCCATAACTATGAAATATTTGCGAGAACGTCCTAGCTATCATCTTGTCTATACGATGGTCGCCGTCGCAATCATTGGGATTATCCTGAGTGCCATCCTCACAACCGATAACCGCTGGACTGTGTGGCACCTCAGTCGACTCGGTGAAGGCAAGACCCTGGCTGCATATGTATTCAATGCAACGCTGATGCTTGGCGCACTGTTGATGATCTGGTTTTCTGATAGTCTGATCACCGAGCTTAAACAGCTTGATCGCTCACGCGCCCGGAGATTGACGATTCTATGGTCTCTTTTTGTCCTGATAGGTGTTGGGTGGCTTGGGGTCGCGGTATTTCCATTTGATCAATATCCGATCACGCACAACATCTTCGGCTACGGAATGTTTGTGATGGTGTGTATCACAATGCTTGGTCTACGGTGGTTTGCACCTATATTGCCCGGCTACTTACAGTCGGCGTCATTCGGCATTATATTTATCGTCAGCCTAGCGATGTTGGGATTTCATATTTTTCATGTTGGCACGCTTCTGCTTGTTGAGCTACTCGGTGGCATATTGTTGTTTGCCTGGCTGATTGTACTATCAAGACATACTTTTCATCGCTTACATTAGGCTAGTGCTTGCAGTCACGTTGCGTTATAGGTATCCTGCCTATATGTCTCATGAAACCATGCACCAAGCCGTGCCAATCATTACAATGAGTGAGAATGTTGCTTATCTTGCAGAGAGGTGCAGTATATGAGTGAACTCGTCACGCTTAATCGCCAGCCAGACGTAATTATCACTGATCTCTCATCTTCGAACGCGGCCACACTGGAACTACTGCTTGCAAACAAAGCCATCGTCGATGCGACTCACGAGCAAGCTGATCGTGTCTGCCCTGTATATAATTTTGGCCATCCGGCGCTACAGGCGTGCGTAGACAGAACATACTCGCCCGATCAGGCCGGGGCAGTCGACCATGGTATCAAAGTATATGAGGCCCTCATGTCTTTTGTTGGCCAACCGCCCGAGCGGTGCGATACGTTTCGTGTTACGCTACACGCCGCCAAACTTGGCGTGAAATTAGATCCAGATGGTATACGAGATTATGGCATCGCGGCTGTCGATGATGCACGCAGCCACGTCCCGCGGCTGATAGAAGTCGTCTCGATAACATCAGCGAGATTTTTGGGACCGCTGACGCACTATGCAATTCTCGGAGCGGCAATAGCAAGACAATTTGAAATCGATACTACAGATATTTCAAGTGAGTACCGGTAATACTTGGTATAATGGATAGCAAGGAGGTATGATGAAATCAATGCTTAAAACTACACTATTACTCGCAGCCTTGACGGCTATGTTTATGGCTATCGGGTATTTCGTAGGTGGTCGCAGCGGCATGATGGTCGCATTTGTCATGGCGGCTGCCATGAATTTTGGCATGTATTGGTTTAGCAGCAAATTAGTACTCAAAATGCAAGGCGCCACACCGCTCGACAAGCGCAGGTATCCAGAAGTTTACACAATGATTCACGAGTTGGCCACGCGCGATAATCTGCCGATGCCGAAGCTTTATTTCGTCGATACGCCGATTCCCAACGCATTTGCCACGGGACGCAGCCCGCAACACGCTGTCGTAGCAGTGACACGTGGTATTATGGAGATTTTAGACGGCGCCGAACTTAGGGCGGTACTCGCACACGAGCTCGGACATGTGAAAAATCGCGATATGTTGGTTTCGACAATCGCTGCGACGTTTGCAGGGGCGATATCGATGCTAGCTGACATGTTAATGTGGGGTAATCTGTTCGGAGGTGGCGACAGTGAAGAAGGCGGCAATCCGCTCGGCACATTGGCTGCGATCCTGCTCGCGCCATTTGCCGCCATGGTTATCCAGATGGCGGTGTCGCGCAGCCGCGAATATTTAGCCGACGAACACAGTGCCCACACGATCGGTCACGGTGAAGATCTCGCTCGCGCACTTCAAAAGCTCGAAGATGTCCGCCCAGCTTTGCACAATGCGCAGCCCTCGACTACTCAGCAAGCGACCGCACATTTGATGTTTATCAATCTCTTCAACGCGCGAGGCTTGGCTAGTTTGTTTTCGACCCACCCATCGACCAAAGATCGCATCGCGCGGCTACGTCAACTGCGTTGATGCTTACGCTTGCGAATTGCTACGAGACAGTGTACAGTCCCCTCCATGAGGCGCGAACAGCCACTTACCCCAGATGAGCACTCCGAAGCACAGCGACTGCTTGCTGATGTCTGGAATGATTCTGAATTGACTCATGCCTGCGCAGAATTTTGGCGTGAATCTGATGATCTCACGATTATGCTCGTAGAGGCGCTAGCTAATCCAGGCCAGTGCGATGAGGGATGGACAAAACGTCTTGACAATAGTTTTAGCCGCGTATTGTGGCGATACGATGATTGTATAAAAGCACTGATGTCTGACGATAGAATTCCGACCGATGACTACGAGGAGTTAAGCCGATTAATAAAAACTGATCCGATCGTGAACACGGCTATCCATGAGCAATATCAAGCTATCTGTACTCTTACGGTCAATGATCTCTCCAAGCGTCATATAGCGCTATTTTGCAGCCATAACCCAGACGATACTCATCGAGAAAATGAATTACCAAGAGACGAGATAGAAGAACGAATCTCTGGTTTTTATGAGCAAACTGACTCCTCGCAAGAGACAGCAGAACGAATTAATAATTACTATCTGCGCACCGTGCACCATCAAGTCGAGCGTATTGTACTGCAAGCGGGCAACAGTGCAAGCGCCAAAAAATGACATGCTCATGCCCGGGCACGTATCCGGACTGCCTAGACTAGCTCGTCTCAATTCGGAACAAATATTACCAAATTGTCTTTACATTTGTTGTGTTCTTATCTATAATTAACTCTATGCGCGCGACGCGTTTTGGTTTGGTGCTATGCACCTCCGCAGCTCGCGTCGCGGAAATTACTAATCTAAATTAGGAGAAACTGCTACATGGCTGATTTCGATCGAAGCAAGCCTCACGTCAACGTAGGCACCATGGGCCACGTGGATCATGGTAAAACAACATTAACCGCAGCTATCACTGCCGTCCTCGCGAAAAAACTCCCGAGTGATGTCAACAAACCTGTTGCGTACGACCAAATCGACAACGCACCAGAAGAAAAAGCTCGTGGTATCACCATCGCATCATCTCACCAGGAGTATGAGAGCGAGAAGCGCCACTACGCACATGTCGACATGCCAGGCCACGCCGATTATGTCAAAAACATGATTACAGGTGCCGCTCAGATCGACGGCGCTATCCTCGTGGTTGCTGCAACCGACGGCCTGATGGCTCAGTCGAAGGAGCACATCCTGCTCGCAAAGCAGGTCGGCGTTCCTTACCTGATGGTTGCTCTCAACAAGTGCGACCAGGTCGACGACGAGGAAATC